>DASQUY010000298.1:0-4972 GCA_035641055.1 Acidimicrobiales bacterium
AACCTGGGAGTCACCGACGCTTTCGCCACCGTGCGCCGGGGCGACCGCCAGTGGACCGTCCGCTGCTCCGACGCGCTGGACGACGACCGGCTGACCCCGGCGGTCGGCCCCTACCGGATCGAGGTGGTGGAGCCGCTGCGCCGGATCCGGCTCGTCTGCGACCGCGACGACCACGGCCTGGGCTTCGACCTCACGTGGGACGGCTCGTTCCCCGCGGTGATGGAGCCGCACCACCTCATGCGGGGCGGCGGCGGCCCGGGCAACCGGGCGATCCTCGACGCCTCCCGCTTCGCCCAGGTGGGAACCTGGGAGGGCGTCCTGCGGGTCGCCGGCGAGGAGCTCACGGTGTCCGCCGAGCGATGGGTGGGGGCGCGGGACCGGTCGTGGGGCATCCGGCCCGTAGGCGAGGCCGAGCCCGCCGGGCGCCCGTCCGACGACCCCACGGCGGGGTTCTGGTGGCTGTACATGCCGTTGCGGTTCGACGACTGCGCGGTGATCGTGATCGCCCAGGAGAACCCCGACGGCTATCGCACGCTGAACGCCGCCGCCCGGGTGGGGCCCGACGGGCGGGTCGAGCAGCTCGGGTGGCCGGAGGTCGAGATCGCCTACACGCCCGGCACCCGGCTGCCCGAGCGGGCCACCATCGGCCTGCGCGCCCGGGGCGGCAAGCCGCTCGAGCTGGAGGTCACGTCGCTCGGGCACGTGGCGCTGCACGTGGGGGCCGGCTACGGCGGCGACCGCGACTGGGCCCACGGCCAGTGGCGCGGCCGCGGCTGGGTCGAAGGTGCCACCTACGACCTGAGCGATCCGGAGGTCGCGTCCCGGATCCCCTTCGGCGTGGTCGACCACATCGGCCGCGCCACCCTCGACGGCGCCGAGGGCTGGGGCCTGTTCGAGCACGCCAGCGTCGGCCGGCACGACCCGTCGGGCTTCGCCGACTGGACCTCGGTGGCGCCGTAAGGCCCGTGGCCCCGGCATGACCGACATCGCCAAGCTGGTCGCCGACCTCACGCTCGACGAGAAGGCGGCGCTGACCGCCGGCACCGACCTGTGGTCCACCGCCGCGGTGCCCCGGCTGGGCATCCCCGCCGTGCGGCTGACCGACGGGCCGAACGGCGCCCGGGGCGGGCACCTGGGCCCGTCGGGCCCGACGTCGGCGTGCGTCCCCTGCGGCTCGGCGCTCGGCGCCACGTGGAACCCCAGGCTCGTCGAGGAGGTCGGCGCCCTGGTCGGCCAGCAGGCCCGGACGAAGTCGGCGCGCGTGCTCCTGGCCCCGACGGTCAACATGCACCGCTCCCCCCTCGCCGGCCGCAACTTCGAGTGCTACTCGGAGGACCCCCTGCTCTCCGGGCTTCTGGCCGCGGCCTTCGTACGAGGGGCGCAGTCCCAGGGTGTGGCCACGACGGTCAAGCACCTCGTGGGCAACGACGCCGAGCACGAGCGGATGACGATCAGCTCGGAGATCGACGAGCGGGCGCTGCGGGAGATCTACCTCCGCCCCTTCGAGCTGGCGGTGCGCGAGGGCGGGGCGCTCGGCGTGATGACCAGCTACAACCGGGTCAACGGGCGTTGGTGCACCGAGCGGCCCGAACTGCTGCGCCACATCCTGCGCGACGAGTGGGGCTTCGCCGGCTTCGTCCTCACCGACTGGTTCGCCGTGGCCGGCACGGTGGCCTCGGCCGAGGCCGGCGTCGACCTGGAGATGCCCGGGCCGGCGCGGGCATTCGGGCCGGCCCTGGCTGCCGCCGTCCGGGCCGGCGAGCTCGACGAGCGCGCGGTCGACCACCAGGTCACACGACTGCTCACCGTGTTCGACCGCATCGGGGCGCTCGAGGACGACGGCGCCGGCCCCGACCTCGACGGTGAGCAGAGTATCGACCGCACGGAGGACCGCACCGTGGCCCGCCGGGCCGCGACCGAGGCGATGGTGCTGCTGGCCAACGACGGGCTGCTGCCGTTGGATCGCACGGCGCTGTCGACCGTGGCCGTGATCGGCCCCAACGCCGACCGGGCGCAGATCATGGGCGGCGGATCGGCGGCGGTGCGGGCCCACTACCTGGTGACGCCGCTCGAGGCGCTCCGGACGGCGTTGGGTGACGGTGTGCGGGTGGTGCACGAGCGCGGCTGCGACAACCGCCGCTCGACGCCGCCGCTGGGCGGATCCGCCACCGAGGCCCCCGGGGGCGCTGCCGGGTTCGACATCGACTACTTCGCCAACCCCGACCTCGGCGGCGAGGTCGCCCACCACGCCCACGCGCCGATTCTCGAGCTGTTCGCCCTCGAGCCCCCGGCGCCCGTCCTGCCCCGCTCAGGCTGGTCGCTCCGGGCCACCACCCGCTTCACGCCCGCCGAGAGCGGTACCCACACGTTCACGCTGATCCAGGCCGGGCGGGCCCGGGTGATCGTGGACGGCGACGTCGTGATCGACGGCTTCACCGATCCCCCGCCGCCAGGCGAGGCGTTCTACGGCCTCGGCAGTGCCGCGGCCGAGGCCCCGGTCGAGCTGACGGCCGGACGCCCGGTCGAGGTCGTCGTCGAGCTGTCCACCGGGTCCGGGCGGGCGCACGGGGCGATCCGGGTGGGCTGCCGGGTCCCCGAGCCAGGGGACCTCCTCGACCGGGCCGCGGCGGCCGCCGCCGAGGCCGACCTGGCGGTGCTCGTCGTGGGCACGACCGCGGAGTGGGAGTCAGAGGGGCGTGACCGCCCGTCGATGGACCTGCCCGGCGATCAGGACGAGCTGGTGCGGCGGGTGCTCGACGCCAACCCGGCCACAGTCGTGGTCGTCAACGCCGGCTCGCCGGTGACGATGGACTGGGCGGGCCACGCCCGCGCCCTGCTGCAGGTCTGGTTCGGCGGGCAGGAGATGGCGGGTGGCCTGGCCGACGTCCTGCTGGGGGACGCCGAGCCGGCCGGCCGGCTGCCCATGACGCTGCCGGTGCGCCTCGAGCACAACCCATCCTTCGGGAACTTCCCCGGGGAGAACGGCGCGGTGCGCTACGGCGAGGGCGTGCTCGTGGGCTACCGCTGGTACGAGGCGCGGCGGCTCCCGACCCGGTTCCCGTTCGGCCACGGCGGCTCGTACACGACGTTCGCCCTCGGCCCGCCCGAGCTGTCGTCGACGACCTACTCCCCGGGCGCGGGCGGCGGCCTTACCGTGTCGGTGCCCGTGACCAACGCCGGCAGGCGGCGGGGCGCCGAGGTGGTGCAGTGCTATGTGGCGCCCACCGAGTCCCGCCTCGTGCGCCCACCCCAGGAGCTGCGGGCGTTCGCCAAGGTGTGGCTCGACCCCGGCGAGACGGCGACGGCGCGCTTCGAGCTCGACGACCGCGCCTTCGCCTACTGGGACCCCGGCCAGCCCGACCGCGAGGCCGTCGCCGCCCGGGCGACCGCGTTGGGCGGCCGGCGGCGCCAGGATGCCGCCCCCGAGCCGGGATGGCGGGTGGACCCCGGCCGCTACGAGCTCCACATCGGCCGCAGCTCCGCCGCCATCGACCACGTGGTGGAAGTGGAGGTCGAGAGCCCGAGGCAATGACCGCCGTTCGGAGATTCTCGAGATGGCAATAACCGCCGCTGCCGGCGGCTATTTCCTCGAGAGTTCGGAAACGGCGGTAATTGCCTCGGGACAACTGGAGCACATCGGTAGCGTGCGGCCATGGGCGACCCTGACGCTTCCCCGTTCGCACCGGGCCAGGTGGTGACGGTGTTCCGCTCGCGGCTGCGGCCCGAGGCGCTCGACGAGTACGGCCCGCGGGCGGCGGAGATGGTGGCGCTGGCGAAGACGATGCCCGGCCTGGTGGACGTGAAGGGCTTCACCGCCGACGACGGCGAGCGGGTGACGCTGGTGACGTTCGCCGACGCCGAGTCCCAGCGGGCGTGGCGGGAGCATCCCGACCACCGTCGCGCCCAGCACGACGGCCGCGACCGGTTCTACGCTGAGTTCAGCATCCAGGTCTGCGACTGCACCCGGGTGCAGTCGTTCGCCGCCCCGGCCGAACGGCCCTCACGCCCAGATGGCCGCGACGCCCCCGTCGGCTAGCAGCTCCGGGGGGTCGGGAAAGCTGCGCGCGTTGCGGGCGGCGATGCGGCGGGCGCTCCAGGCCACGACGGCGGCGTCGAGGACGTCGTCGGCGCCGGCGACAACACCCGCCCGCCCGAGGTCGTCGGGGACCACGATGCCGGCCGCCGCCAGGGCCGCTCGGCGGGCTGCCAGTCCCGCCCAGCTCGACTTGCGGGCCGCGATCGGCTCCCCGGCCAGCACCGAGAACGACACCTCGGGATGGACCTCGTGGACGGGGCACGGGGCGGACGCCAGCCAGCTCTCCACCTCGAGGATCTTCCCGCGCAGCGCCCAGGCCTGCCGGCTGATGCCCCGGCCGCTCAAGCGGCGTGCGACCGTGCCGGCCTCGGCGTAGGACGCCGCCTCGAGCACGGCCCGGGCCGGAGTGGGGAAGATGCTGCTGGCCTTGCGTCCGAGGTGGGCCCTGGCCGCCGCGTCCGCTGGCCGGAGGCCGGCGTCCGGTGGGTGGATGGGCATGTCGATGCCGATCACGTCGAGACGGCCGACGCCGGCGACCAGCTCCGCCATCGTCTGACCGAACACGCCGATGACGGGCTCGTCCGGCGCCAGCACGATGCCCACCCAGCCGGCCTTGCACCCGTCGACGCCCAGCACGCGCGCGGCCAGTGTCCCTCCACCCGAGGTCATCCGTGGACGGATGGAACCTATGACCTCGCTCCTCGGGTCACGACCTGGGCTCGACGAGATCGCCGTAGTCCGGGTGGTCGTGGATGTACGCCTCGATGAACGGGCACTGGGGAACCAGCGTCCGCTCGGACGCCCGCACGTCGTCGAGCGCGCCGCGGGCCAGCGCGCTCCCCACCCCTTGGCCCTCGAACTCCGGGAACACCTCGGTGTGGGTGAACACCCGCGGGCCGCCGTCCAGGTCGCGGTACACCGCGAACCCTGCCAGGG
>DASQUY010000299.1:0-4781 GCA_035641055.1 Acidimicrobiales bacterium
TGTCCGCCTCCCGGATCGGGGGGCAGCATTTGAACTCGGTGGCGCCGTCCCGGATCGTCTCGGCGTCGAAGGTCAGGTAGTGCGGGCAGGTCTCGACGCTGATGGCCACGCCGTCACGCCGGGCGCTGCGCAGCATCGGCAACGCATCCGACGACGACAGGTGCAGCACGTGCACCTTGGCCCCGGTCCAGCGGGCGCCCTCGATCACCTGGGCGATGGCCACGTTCTCGGACCCGCGGGGCCGGGAGCGGAGGAAGTCGGCGTAGCGCTCGCCGTGCGCCGACGGCGCCCGCTGGACCGACGCCGAGTCCTCGGCATGCACCAGCAGCAGCGCCGGGAAGGTGCTGAGGACCTGGAGGTACTGCTCGAGCTCGGCGGCGCCGAGGTGGGGGAACTCGTCGACGCCGGAGTGGAGCAGGAAGCACTTGAAGCCGAACACGCCGGCGTCGTGCAGGCCGCGCAGCTCCCCGACGTTGCCGGGGATGGCGCCGCCCCAGAAGCCGACGTCGACGTGGACCTGGCCCGCGGCCGCCTTGCGCTTGACCTCGAGGGCGGCCACGTCGACGGTCGGCGGGATCGAGTTGAGCGGCATATCGAGGATGGTGGTGATGCCGCCGGCGGCCGCCGCCCGGGTCGCCGAGGCGAAGCCCTCCCACTCGGTCCGGCCGGGCTCGTTGACGTGCACGTGGGTGTCGACCAGCCCGGGCAGCAGGACCTCGTCCTCGGCCAGGGTGACGGTCACCTCCCCGGACAGGCCGGCGGCCAGCGGCTCCACGGCGGCCACGCGCCCGTCGCGCACGGCCACGCAGCCGGCCGCCTCGCCGGCCGCGGTGACCACCCGCCGGGCCCGGAACACCAGGTCGAAGGGGCCGGGCACGCCTAGCTGCCCCGGTAGGTGCTGTAGCCGTAGGGGCTGAGCAGCAGCGGCACGTGGTAGTGGGCCTGCGGGTCCTCGACCAGGAACTCCACCGTCACCCGGGGGTAGAAACCGGCCGTGCCGGCGGCCGCGAGCCACTCCCCGGTGGCGAAGGTCAGCCGGTACGCCCCGGCCCCCGGGGTCCCGCCGGTGGCCAGGTCGGCCACCCGGCCGTCGGCGTCGGTGACGCCGCCGCCGACCCGTTCCCAGCCGTCGCCCGCCCGGGCCTCGAGGGCGACGCGGACCCCGGCGGCCGGCCGGCCCCTGGCGGTGTCCAGGACGTGGGTGCTGATCGTGCTCACCGGGTCATCCTCCCACCAGCTTGCCGAGCCGCAGCCGGGTGATGCGCCGGTGCTCCTCGGCGGCCACGGCAAGCTCGGCGGCGGGGTCGTTGCCGAGCCGGGCCCGGAGGTCGGCCAGGATCTCGTCGGCCCCGCGGCCGGCCGCCGCGACCAGGTAGACGTGGCCGAAGCGGCGTTCGTACTCGGCGTTGCCGCGGGCCAGCTCGACCCGCACGTCCTCGCCGGCGCCGCCGACCCCGGCCTGCTCCTCCGCCGACCAGCCGGCCGAGCGGCCCCCGCCCCCTCCCCCGGACCCCTCCGGCTCGCCGATGCGCGGGTGGGCGGCGAACGCCTCCCGCCAGTCGTCGGGCTCCAGGCCGGTCCAGACGGCGTCGGCGGCCCGCTCCAGGGCGGCCAGGTCGGGGTAGGGGCGGCCGGCGGCCACCCGCTCGGCCCAGCGCCGCGAGTGGCAGACGGCCAGCAGCTCGGCGGCCGCCTGCTCCTCGGGCAGCTCGTTGAACCAGCCCAGTCGGTTGACCTCCTCCCCGCCGTGAACGGCGGGGATTCCTGCCGTGCCGCGTGGCCGCTGTAGGCTCATGCGGCACCTCGGCGGGTTCCTGCTTCGACGCCGACTGCCGCCACTGCTGGCGGTCTGACACCGGCTCCACAGGCGTTTCGTGTCTCCGCCGGCCCGGCGGCGACAAGGATGTTCCTCGCGGCGTTCACGTCGCGGTCGTGGGTGGCCCCGCACGCTGGGCAGGCCCAGGTGCGCACGCCGAGTGGCTTGGGGCCGTCCCGGCGTCCGCACGCCGAGCAGGTCTGGGAGGTCGGCGCCCACCGGTCGACCTTGACCACGCGGCGGCCATACTGGTCGGCCTTCTCGCGCAGCCGGCGGACGAAGCTCGCCCAGCCAGCGTCGTGGACGCTGTTCGCCAGCCGCGTCCGGGCCA
The DNA here is from genome assembly GCA_035641055.1 of Acidimicrobiales bacterium. GTDB lineage: Bacteria > Actinomycetota > Acidimicrobiia > Acidimicrobiales > VFJN01 > DASQUK01. The sequence continues at coordinate 2,148 of DASQUY010000299.1, forward strand.
ACCCCGCCACGGCGAGGTCTTCGACGGCGACCGTTTGGTTCTCGCGGATCAGCCGCAGGGCGAGCTTGTGGTGGTGGTCGGCCCGCCGGTCGCGGACCGTGCGGAGGGCGACCGCGACCCGATGGCGGGCCTTGGCCCGGTTGGCCGACCCCTTGCGTGTGCGCGACAGCGCCCGCTGGGCGCGGGCCAGGCGCCCCTCGGCGGCGCGCAGGTGCCGCGGGTTGGGCACCAGCTCGACGGTGCCGTCGCTGGCGGCGACCGCCGCGAACACGGCCAGGCCGAGGTCGATCCCGGCCGTGCGTTCGACCGGCGGCAGCGGGGTCGGGTCGCGCTCGACCACGAACGAGGCGTAGCAGCGCCCGTCGGGCTCGCGGATGATCGTGACGCTGGAGGGCGCCGACGGCAGCGCCCGCGACCAGCGCACCCGCAGGTCGCCGACCTTGGCCACGTACAGCCGCTCGCCGTGCAGGGTGAAGCCGTTGCGGGTGAGCCGGATCGACTGGCGGCCGTGCTTGGTCCGGAACCTCGGGTGGCCGAGCTTGCGGCCCTTGCGCTTGCCCGAGAGCGAGTCGAACCAGTTGCGGTAGGCCCGTCGGGCGTCCTGACACGCCTGGACCAGGGCCACGGAGGCGACCTCGCCCAGCCATGCCCGCTCGGGCGTGCGCTTGGCCAGGGTGACGACGCGCCGCTGCACTTCGGTGTCGCCGACCTTCTCCCCGGCAGCGTGCGCACGCTGGCGTTCGGCGAGCGCGTCGTTGTAGACGACCCGCGCGCACCCGAACGCCCGAGCCAGCGCCCGGCGCTGTCCGGGGGTCGGGTCGATGCGGTAGCGGTACCTGACGAGCATGCCGCTGAGTATATTTGGTCTATGCGACAGGATGAGGACTACCGTCGAGGTCGGCACGTTGTCTCGGCGCTCAACGTGCATTTGGTCTTCGTGACGAAGTACCGGCGTGGGGTGCTCAACGGCGAGCATCTGGACGCCCTGCGGGAGGTGTTCGCCAGGGTGTGCGCCGACTTCGGCGCCGAGCTGGTCGAGATGGACGGCGAAGACGACCACGTCCATCTGCTGGTGGCCTACCCGCCGCAGGTCGCCATCGCCCGGCTGGTGAACTCGCTCAAGGGCGTCTCCGCTCGCTGGCTGCGCCAGCACTACCGGGTGCGTACCCACCGCAAGCACCTGTGGTCGCCGTCGTACTTCGCCGCCTCGGCCGGTGGCGCCCCGCTGAAGACACTCAAGCGGTACATCCGCCAGCAGCGCACTCCTGGCCGACCGGGCTAACCCCGCCGTGAACGGCGGGGCTTGCACCCGGAAAAACCCGGTCAAGATCGACATCCGTTCCCTGGGCACCCACGAGGCGCCGCAGCTCGAGCTGACGCTGTCCTCGGGCCACGTCCTCTCCCGGACGGACGTCGAGGAGGCCCGCCGGGTAGTGGTTTGGAGGCTGGGCCTCGAAGACGACCTGCGGCCCTTCTACGCCGCGGTTGCGGACGACCCCGTGCTCTCCGCGAGCATCGAGCACAACTTCGGAGCCAAGGGGAAGAGCGCCTTCTCGATGTTCGACGCCGTGATCGACGTGATCTGCGCCCAGAACACGGCCTTCCGACGCCTGTACACGATGCGGGCCAACCTGGCCGCTGCGTTCGGAGAGCCACTTGGCACAGCGGAGCGCGTTTACCACGCGTCGCCGACGCCGGCGCAGCTCGCCGTCGCGCCACTGGACGCGATTCGCGCCTGCGGGGTCGGGTACCGAGACCGCTGCATCAAGGGGATCGCCCAGGCCGTCGTCGGCGGAGTCGACCTCGAGCGGCTTCGGGGAATGCCGAGAAGCGAGGCGCGAACGGCGCTGATGAAGCTCCCCGGCGTCGGACCGTACACCGCCGACCTCGGCTTGATCATCGGGGCGCGCCGCCAGGATGCGATGTTCATCGACGTCTTCCTGAGGGAGGTGCTCCGAACCTTCTACTTCGATGGCGAACCGGTCTCCGAAGCGACCCTCTCGCGGTTCGCGGAGCAGCGCTGGGGCCCGCACCAGGGGTACGCCTGGCTCTACCTCAGCACGAACACGGAGGTCTGGGCGAGGTCGCTCGGGGTGGCGTTCCGGCTGAGGTCGGGGGCGCTGAGCGACCGGACGCTCTGTGAGGGACGCGACCGGCGGGTCCTCGTCCGCGCCGACCCGCGTCAGGCGCCTCCGCTCGAAGCTTGGCTTCCGCAACCGATCTCGACTTCCGGAATCGCGGCAGTAGCCGTGCGGCAGCTCGAACAGCACGGCGACCATTATGAGCACCGACGCCTCCAGCACGGGCAGCTCCACGGCCATCGCGGCCGCCTTGGCGGCGAACACCGACGCCTTGTCCACCGGCGCGAGCACGAGTCCCTCCAGGGCGCCGTCCTCGGCCTCGGCTTCATAGGCCCGGCGAGCCAGCAGGGTCGAGGCGAACAGCAGCGCCAGCCACAGCAGCCCGGGCGCGGTGGCCTCGAGCAGCGCCCGTCCTGGCCCGAGCGCGAGCCCGAAGGCGAGCAGCAGCGTGCCGACGAACGGCAGGGCCAGGCCGGCGGCGTGGCGGCCGTGCAGTTCGATGCGGAGGTCCTTGGCGGCCACCGCCATCGCCAGGCGCAGCGAACTCACCCCA
>DASQUY010000300.1:0-8696 GCA_035641055.1 Acidimicrobiales bacterium
CGCCGGTCGAACCCTCGCCACGTGACCCGCCGGTCCCCCTGCACCTGGCATGGGGCGTCCGGGATCTGCTCGGCGACCACCTCCCAGGCGTCGGCGAAGTTCCAGCCTGGCATGCGCTGCGCTCCTCTCGCGGGGATGTGCCTGGGCGAGGGTAGCGGGGCCACGTCGCGGCCCACCCAACTCCGCCTAACGTCCCCTGTGTGGACCTCGAGCTGCCCCCCGACGACGACCCCCGCCGCCGCGAGGTGCGGGCGTGGCTGGCCGAGCACCCCTCGCCGTCAGGGCGCCAGCTGGCGGAGGCGGGCCTGGTGGCGCCGCACTGGCCCAAGCCCTACGGGCTCGACGCCGATCCGGTGCACCAGCTCCTCATCGACGACGAGCTGCGCCGGGCGGGCGTGCAGATGCCGGTCAACCCGGTGGGGATCGGCTGGGCGGGTCCCACGCTGCTGCACGCCGGCACCGAGGCCCAGCAGGCCCGCTTCCTGCCGCCGCTGCTGGCTGGCGAGGAGATCTGGTGCCAGCTCTTCTCCGAGCCCGGAGCGGGCTCCGACCTGGCCTCGCTGTCCACCCGGGCCGTGCGCGACGGCGACGAGTGGGTGGTGACCGGTCAGAAGGTCTGGACCTCGCTGGCGCACCAGGCGCGCTTCGGGATCCTCATCGCCCGCACCGATCCCGACGCTCGCAAGCACCGCGGCATCTCCTACTTTGTCTGCCCCATGGACGTGCCGGGCATCGCGGTCCGTCCCATCGTCGAGATGACCGGCGCCCACATGTTCAACGAGGTGTTCCTGGACGAGGTGCGGCTGCCGGCCGAGAACCTGGTGGGGGCGGAGGGCCAGGGCTGGGACCTGGCCAAGGTGACGCTGGCGAACGAGCGGGTGTCGCTGTCGTCGGGGGGCGGCCTCTGGGGCCGGGGCCCGTCCGCCGAGGACCTGCTCTCCGTGGTCCGGTCCCGGGGGCCGGTCGAGGACCCGGTCCTGCGCCACCGGCTGGTCGGCCTGCACATCGAGGGCCAGCTGCTGCGGCTCATCCGCCTGCGGACCGTGAGCGCCCGGATCCGGGGTGAGGCCCCCGGACCCGAGGCCTCGGTGCGCAAGGTGCTGGCCGACGAGCACGGCCAGCGACTGTTCGGCCTGGCCAAGGACCTGGCGGGTCCGGCCGGCACGCTGGTCGACCGGGGGCCGCTGGGTGCCCCCGTCGACATGTGGCACTACGGCTTCCTGTTCGCCCCGGCGCTGACGGTGGGGGGCGGGACCAGCGAGGTGCAGCGCAACATCATCGCCGAGAGGGTGCTCGGCCTCCCGCACGAGCCCGGCGCTTGAGCCTCAGGCCGCCGCCGGCTCCACCTTGGCGGCGGCGCCGGCCTCGGCTCCCGGCCGCGTCCGCATCTGGTGGACGGTCCACGCCAGCGCGAGCAGCATCGCCACGCCCCCCAGGGCCAAGGCGGAGCGGACGCCGGCGAGCTCGGCGACCGACCCGACGATCGGGCCGCCGATCGGCTTGGACCCGAGGAACACGACGCTCAGCAGCGCCAGCATGCGTCCCCGCATCGCGGGTGCCGACCGCAGCTGCACGACCGTCGTGGAGCCCGAGATCATCAGCAGGTTGCAGAACCCCACGGCCAGCGACGCCAGCAAGGCGAGGGGGAGTGTCGGAGCCAGGGCGAGCGCCAGGGTCGTGACCGCCAAGCCGATACCGGCCCGAACCAGGAAGCCCAGATCGACGCTGGACCGGCGGGCCACGGTCAGCGCACCGGCCACCGAACCCAGGCTCAGCGTGGAGAACAGCAGCGTGAACGTCGAGGCGGAACCGCCGAACGTCCGCTCGGCGAGCAGCGGCAGCGTCACCTGGTAGTTGAACACCAGCGTCCCGACCACCGCCATGAGGATGATCGGTAGCCGCAGCTCCGGCGTCTCCCAGAGGTAGCGCAGGCCCGCCCGCAGCTGCCCCTTGGCCTTGGCCACGCGGGGCATCGGCCGGAACTGGGAGCGATCGAGGCGGAGGAGCGCGGCGATGACGGGCACGTAGGTCACGGCGTTGACCAGGAAGCAGATGCCGGCGCCGGGCCCGGCGATGAGCACGCCGGCCACCGCGGGACCGATCACGCGTGAGCCGGTCATCAGCGCGCTGTTGAGCCCTACGGCGTTGGCGACGTCGTCCTCGGGCACGAGCTCGACCACCAGTGCCCGACGGGACGGGTTGTCCACGGCGTTGATGACTCCGAAGACGAGCGACAGCACGAACAGGCCCGCCACCGTGATGTGGTCGGTCAGGGTCAGCGCCGCCAGCGCCGCGGCGACCAGCAGGAACGCCGCCTGGGTCGCGATCATGAGGTGGTGACGGTCGAGGCGGTCGGCGAGCACCCCCGCCCAGGCGCCGAGCACGAGGAGCGGGAAGAACTGGGCGCCGGTGACGAGGCCGATGGCGACGCCGCTGCCCGTGAGCTCGAGCACGAGCCAGGCGACCGTCACCAACTGCATCCACGTGCCGACCTGGCTGACGAGCTGGCCGCCGAAGAAGAGCCGGAAGTTGTGGCTGGCGAACGACCGGAAGGTGACCTGGCTGGCGAGGCGGAGGCGCTCGGTCATGGGCCGATGACCGTCTGGGTGGGAGGAGTGGTGGCGCGCGTGTCGCCACCCGGGGGCGGCACGCTGCCCGCCAGGGCTTCCAGGGCGTCGATGGCGTCGTGCAGGCGGCGGACGGAATCGGGTCCCAGCTCTTCGAGGCGGGCGGCCAGGTAGGCGTGGCGGCGGGCGCGGCTGTGCTCGAGCCGAGCCCGGCCCTCGGCGGTGGTGGACACGCGGGTGATGCGCCGGTCGGACGGGTCGACGGTCCGGGCGATGAGGCCCATGTCCTCGAGCTTGCCGACCACCTTGGTGGTGGTGGGGGGCGTCACCTGCTCGGCGGCGGCGAGCTCACCGAGCGTGATCGGACCATGGATGTCGATCGTGGCCAGGGCCGACTGCTGCGACGGCGACAGGCCGGTGCCGGCCTCCTGGCGGAGGCGCCGGTAGAGGCGGGCGTTGGCGAGGCGGAGGCGCCCCGCTAACTCTGTCGCTTCGGTTGTCCGCCTGGCAGCACCCATTGGTTTGCCAGGCTAATTAGCCTGGCGAAGTATTCCAACCGACAGAGGCCGAGCGGATAGGGCGAGAGTGGCACTGAACAGTACGGGATCTACACCTCGCCAACAGCTTCACAGCGAGGCCTCCCAGAAACAACGCAGATGAAAGCCGCGACAAGCGTGACCTAGCCGCTGATGCTCACAGGATGGATTCGGGAAACTCCGGGGAATTTGGCAGGATCGTGGGGATGGCGAAGAACGGGTCGCGCGACGAGTTCAAGCGCAAGGAGAGGGTGAAGAACCTCGACGAGCTACCCGGGGTTCCCGCGGGCACGACCGGCCGCGTCTACATGGTCGAGGGCTTCACGTGGACGCGCTATCGCGTCCTGTTCGACAACGGCGTCGACATCGGGTCGCTCGACGGCTCGGCACTGGCCCGCCCCCGTGACTTCGAGGCCGCCCTCGAACGCCGCCGCCAGGCGGCCGAGGCCGAGGCGGAGCCCGAGACGGAGGAGGCGGCGGAGGAGGCCGCCGAGGTCGCCGACAGCGAAGCCAAGACGGTGAACGGCGTGACGGTGCCGGCGCACTTGCTCGCCCGGTCGAAACAGGCGCGGGAGCGCGTCGGCGCCGGCTGAGCCCGATGACGACGGCCGTCGAGGGTCCGACCTTCGAGACCTTCGATCCCCGGAGCGGCGAGGTGCTGGCCCGGCTGCCCGAGCACGGTTCCGACGACGTGGCCGCGGCCGTCGCTCGGGCCCGCGAGGCGTTCCGGGAGTGGAGCGCGCTGCCGTTCGCGGCGCGCCTGGACCACGTGCTGGCGGTGCGCGACCTCCTCGTCGACCGGCTGGACCCCGTCGTCGACGTGATCTGCCGGGAGACCGGCAAGCTCGAGGCCGAGGCGCTGGCGGCGGAGGTGCTCGCCACCTGCGAGCTGATCGAGCACTACCGCAAGCACGGGGAGCGGGCGCTGCGCCCCGAGAAGGTGCCGGTGGGGGCGCTGCTGCCGCACAAGCGCGCCTGGCGCACCTACGAGCCGATGGGCGTGGTCGGTGTGATCTCGCCGTGGAACTACCCGCTCACGCTGGCGATGACGCCGGTCGTCTCGGCGCTGTTGGCGGGCAACACCGCCGTCCTCAAGCCCTCGGAGGTCACACCCCTGGTGGGCCTCGAGATCGGCAAGCTGTTCGCCGAGGTCGGAGCTGACCGGGGGCATCCCGACCTCGTGCAGGTCGTCACGGGCGGCGGCGGCACGGGCGACGCCCTGGTGCGCGCCGGCGTGCAGAAGGTCGCCTTCACCGGTTCGGTGCGCACCGGCAAGCTGGTCATGGCGGCGGCCGCCGAGACGCTAACGCCGGTGCTGCTCGAGCTGGGCGGCAAGGATCCGATGATCGTGTGCGACGACGCCGACCTCGAACGGGCGGCGTCCGGCGCCGTGTGGGGCGCGTTCATGAACGCCGGCCAGACGTGCATGGCGGTCGAGCGGGTGTACGTGCACGACGCCGTCCACGACCGCTTCGCCGACCTGGTCGCGGACCGGGCCCGGGCGGTGCGGGTGGGTCGGGGGCCCGGGCACGACATCGGTTCGATGAGCTTCGCTCCGCAGCTCGAGACCGTCGAGCGCCACGTCGCCGACGCCCGCGCCAAGGGGGCGCGGGTGCTCACGGGGGGACGCCGGGTGCCCGACCGGGCGGGCCTGTGGTACGAGCCGACGGTGCTCGTCGACGTCGACCACTCGATGGAGGTGATGCGGTCGGAGACGTTCGGGCCGGTGCTGCCGATCATGCGGGTGAGCGGCGACGACGAGGCCGTCCGCCTCGCCAACGACTCGCGCTACGGGCTCAACAGCTCGGTGTGGTCCGCCGACGACCGGCGCGCCGAGGAGATCGCCCGGGCGATCGAGGCCGGCAACGTCTGCATCAACGACTGCCTGGTGAGCTACGCCGTGGCCGGCCTGCCCTACGGTGGGGTGAAGGAGTCCGGGATCGGCCGGGTCCACGGCGTCGACGGCCTGCGGGCCTTCTGCAACGTGAAGTCGGTGCTGGCCGGCCGGGTGGACCTGCGCCGGGAGCTGCAGTGGTTCCCGCTGCCGCGCGGGGTTGCCGGCGCGCTGCGGCGGCTCGTTCGCCTGCGCTACCGGCGCGGGCTGGGCAACAAGCTGCGTGGCGGCACGTCCACCGAGGCAATAACCGCCGATCTCCAAGACTCGAGGCAATAACCGCCGGTGCGGCTATTCCCTCGAGAATCGCGAAGCGGCGGGTATTGCCTCACGTGGCGCGGCGATCCTACGGCCGGATCTTGGTGAGCACCGCCTCGGCCTCGTCGACGAATCGCTGTACGAGCTCGCCGGCGGGGACCACCGCGTCGATGGCGCCGACGCCCTGCCCGGCGGGGAAGAACTCGCGGGCGGGATCGACGTCGGGGGTGTGCTCGTCGCCGCCCAGGTGGTTGGCGCCGTCCTGGATCGACCGGAGCACCTGGGCGGGGAACGGCTGCGGCGACCGGTCGCCGTTCTCGTAGGCCTGCGTGTAGTCGTTGGCGATGACCCGGCAGGTCTTGCCGGTGTAGGCGCGGCTGACGACGGTGTCGTCCTCGTGGCTGCGCAGCAGCGTGTCCTTGTAGCCGGGCACGCTGTGGGCCTCGGGCGTGGCGATGAACCGGGTGCCCACCCAGACGCCGTCCGCCCCGAGCGCCAACGCGGCGGCCAGGCCGCGGCCGTCGACGAGGCCCCCGGCGGCCACCACCGGGACCCGGTCGCCGACGGCGTCGACCACCTGGGGGACCAGCGCCAGGGTGGCGACCCGTCCGGTGTGGCCGCCCGCCTCGGTGCCCTGCGCCACCACGATGTCACAGCCCGCCTCGACCGCAGCCACCGCGTGGCGCACCTTCCCGCACATGTTGACCACCAGCAGGCCGTGGGCGTGGCACAGGTCCACGAGGTCCCGGGGTACGCCCAGCCCGGCGACGAAGGCCGTGGCCCCGCCGCGGATCACGTCGTTCACCTTGTCCTCGAGCCCCACGGGCAGGGCCGTGAGGAGGTCGACGCCGAAGGGTCGGGACGTGGCCCGGCGCACGGCGGCGATCTCGTCTCGCATCTCCTCGCCGCCCATCGTGGACGCCCCCATGCAGCCGAAGCCGCCGGCCTCCGACACGGCGGTCACCAGGCGGTGGTAGGACACCCCGCCCATGCCGGCGAGCATCACGGGATGCTCGACCTCGAGGATGTCGGTGAGACGCGTGCGCAGCATGCCGGCGATGGTGGCCATCCCTTGACCCCCCGGTCAAGCGCCGCGCTCGCGATCCCCTCACGAACTGGGTGCAGCTATGCGGCATATGACCGCATAGCTGCACCCAGAACGCAGATGTGGGGGTCCTCGGGGCGCGCATCCGACGCACCGGGGGGTAGGTGCGCCGGACGCCGGGTGGCTGCAGCCGCCGCAGACAGCCACCGTGGAGGCCCGGAGCCGGGTGCTGGTGGAGGGGGAGCACCGGCACCGAGCGCGTGTCGGCACCCTAACGGGTGGGGGGTGACAGCGTTGTGAGCGGGTGGTGAACCGCGGATGTCGGCGACCGGAATATCAGGTGCCTTACGAGTCCCGCGCCCGTTGGCGGAGCTCCTCGGCCCGCTCGTCCACCGAGCCCACGTCGCCCTCGCCGCTGCCGTCGAACGGCTTCGGCTCGACGAGGACCAGCCAGTTGCCCGAGTTGTCGCGCAGGACGGCCTCGACGCCGTACGGGCGGTCGGACGGCTCGTGGAGGAAGGTCACGCCCTTGGCGACCAGCTCTTGGTGCGTCTTGCGGCAGTCGTCAGTGGCCAGGCCGACCGCACCGAGCGAGCCCTTCGGGAGCATGCGTCGGAAGGCGGCGGCATCCTCCTCGTCCAGCGGTGGCCCGGGCTTCATGAGCGTGAGCTCGAGCTCGGGGTGGTCCGGATGGCACACGGTGACCCAGCGGTACCCGTCGCCCATCGTGACGTCGACGGCCTCCCGGAACCCGAGCTTGTCGATGTAGAAGGCCTTGGCCTCGTCCTGATCGGTGACCCAGACAGTGGTGAGCGAGACGTGCGTGATCATGCGGGCACGCTTCGGCGGGCCGGGGTCGACGGGCTTCTCCCAGGTTGCGGTCCTTCGGCGGGCGCCTCCGGCGGCCAGGGATCGATGCCGCGCATGAACAGGAAGCAGCCGGGGATGCGGGGTCCACCGGTCGCCGCCCAGCGGTCGCGGTAGGCCGTTGGCGACTCGCCCACCAGCTCGCGAAAGCGCGCCGAGAACGATCCGAGGCTGGAGAACCCGACCAGCATGCACACCTCGGTGACGGTGAGGTTGGCCGAGCGCAGCAGGTCCTGGGCCCGTTCGATGCGCCGCTGGGTCAGGTAGCGCATCGGGGACTTGCCGTAGGTCTCGGTGAAGCAGCGGGCGAAGTAGTACTTCGACACCTGGGCCGCCCCCGCCAGGGCGCCGAGGTCGAGCGGCTCGGCGTAGCGCTGGTCCGCCAGGTCCCGGGCCCGGCGGAGGTGCGGCAGCAGCGAGGCGGGAACCACGGCCGGCAGTGTGCCACCCCCGGGGACGGCCGGCGGCGGCGTCCCTCGCAACTGGTTGTAGCTATCCGGTCATGTGCCGCATAGCTACAACCAGAATGCATGGGGCCTTGACAGGTAGTAATCTGATATGTCATGAAATAGACTATTAGTTATGAAGACGTGGTAGCTGCGATCGGGGCCAGGAGGCGCGGAGTCGTCACGGAGAGGCTCGCCCGGGCGGCGGGCGTGCCGTCTCACGCGCTCGACACCCTGCGTTCCCGTGGCGTGCTCGTGTCGTTGGGCCGAGGGGTGGATCGTCTGCGTGACCACCCGTTCGACTTCTGGTCTCGGTGCCAGGCCGCCCTCGACCTCGCTGGTCCGGGCGCTGTGCTCGGCCTGCGCACCGCCGCTCGCCTGCATCGTTTCTATGCCTACCGGGACGTATACGACATCGAGGTGCTCGTGCCACGGGGCCGAGACGTCCGGACCTGCATCGGCCGCGTTGTCGAGACGCGGATGCTCCTGTCGCGACGCATCACCGAAGTCGACGGGTTTCCGGTGACGACCGTCGCCCGGACGTTCTTCGACCTGTGCGGTGATCCCGATCCCGGCCTGCGACGCCGCGGCGGTCACCCTGCCCACGACAAGAAGATGGCCCGGGTGTACAACGACGCCGTGGGCCGCCGGGGCCTGACGTTCGTCCGGGAGGTGGCGGTCCTGACGGCGCTGGCGAAGCGGGGACGGGGCGGGACCCGCCTCGTGAGGGGGCTACTCCTGCGGTTCGGGCCGGACTACGAGCCCACCCAGTCCGACGCGGAGACGCTGTTCCTCGAGCTCGTCGATGCCTTTGGCCTGCCCGAGCCCGAGAAGCAGGTGGACGTGAGCGACGTCGAGGGCTGGGTCGGCACGGTCGACTTCCTGTGGCGGACCGAGCGCGTGATCGTGGAGGTCGACTCGACCTGGCACGACGGTCCCATGGACAGGGAGCGCGACGCGGAGCGAGACCGGCGCCTCACGGCGGCCGGCGACACCGTCCGCCGCTACCGCTACCGCTACCGCGACCTCGTCGACGATTCCCACCGCGTCCACCGCGAACTGGTTGTAGCTATCCGGCATATG
>DASQUY010000301.1:0-11007 GCA_035641055.1 Acidimicrobiales bacterium
TGGCCGCGGCCGCCGACCACCAGCCCAGCGCCGCCGACCTCGAGTGGCCGCCGGCGCTCACGCCCTACATCGCCGTCGCCGACGCCCGCCGGGCCCTCGACTGGTACGTGGAGGTCTTCGGCGCCGAGCGCCGGGGCGACCCGGTCGTCATGCCCGACGGCTCGATCGGCCATGCCGAGCTGGGCATCGGCGACGGCGTGCTCATGCTCGCCGAGGGCACGGGCGACGTGCCGGTCCGCCCACCCGAGGGCGACACGTTCAGCCACACCATCTTCGCCCAGGTCGACGACGTCGACGGCACGGTGGAACGCGCCCGCCGGGCCGACGCCGCCATCGAGCGCGAGCCGGTGGACGAGCCCTACGGCCGGGTGGCGGTGATCGTCGACCCGTTCGGGCACCGCTGGATGCTCGACCAGCCGCCGGCCCGGTTCACCCGACAGCGCCACGGCGACGTCGCCTACATCACGATGGGGACCGCCGACGACGCCCGGGCCAAGGAGTTCTACGGCGCCGTCCTTGGCTGGCGGTTCGCCCCCGGCTCGGTGGAGCGCGGCTGGCAGGTCGAGGATGTCCAGCCGATGATGGGGCTGTGGGGCGATCCCAGCGGGGCGGCCGAGGTGCAGCTCTGCTACCGGGTCGGCGACATCGAGGCGGCGGCGGAGCGGGTGCGCCAGCACGGCGGCCAGGCGGGCGAGGTCACCCGCCGGCCCTACGGCCTCATGGTCGACTGCGTCGACAACCAGGGCGCCACCTTCCAGCTCTGGCAGCCCGTGGACTGACGCCCCGACAAACTGGGTGCAGCTGTGCGGTCATATACCGCATAGCTGCACCCAGAATGGGTGGATGTCCCGGATCCGTGTCCAGACCGTCATCGACGCCCCGCGAGCCGCGGTGTGGGGGCGGCTGGCCGACATCACCGACCACGTGAACTGGATGGCGGACGCCCGGTCCCTGCGGTTCACGGGCGACCGGCGCTCGGGCGTCGGCACGACCTTCGAGTGCGAGACCCGCGTCGGCCCGCTTCGCACGACCGACGCCATGGAGGTGACGGAGTGGCGCCCCAGGAGGTCGCTGGGGGTGCGCCACGTGGGGCTCGTGACCGGCACGGGCCGCTTCGTGCTGCGGCGCGCCCGTGGCGGCCGGACACGGGTCACCTGGGACGAGCGGCTGCGCTTCCCCTGGTGGCTGGGCGGCCCGGTGACGGGCCTGCTGGCCGCCCCGGTGCTGCGTCGCATCTGGCGCGGCAACCTGCGCCGCCTGGCCGCCATCACCGCGCCGCCGCCGCCGGCGCCAGCGGAGGCGGAACAGAGGTAGCCGGGCACCGGCGCCACGCGGTTCTGCCCGCGCACACCGGCGTTATGGAAGGTGAGCGCGGGCAGAAACTGGTGGGGCTGCACGCCAGAGCGTTCTGCCCGCGCTTATCGGCACTAGGGAAGGTAAGCGCGGGCAGAAACGACCCTGGCGGCCTGGCTTATCGGCTCGGCTTCTCGGCGAACGCGCAGAACTCGTTGCCCTCCGGGTCGGCCAACACGTCCCACTCGATCTCGTCGTCCCGCCGCCGGACCAGGGTCGCACCCCGGGACAGCAGCTCCTCGGTGGAGCCCCACACGTCGAGGTGCATCCGGTTCTTCACGGTCTTGGGCTCCGGGACCGGCACGACCCAGATCAGCGGCGCGTTCCCCTGCGGGTCCACGATCGGCACCGGCCAGTCCTGCGGGCGCCGGTCACGCCCCTCCAGGTCGTCCTTGCGCACGTAGCCGATCGCCTCACACCACCAGTCGGCGAGCGCCTGGTGGTCGTTGGCATCCAGGACGATGTCCTTGAACCGCGCGGTCATGGGTCGCACCCTAGGTCGCATGGCCACCACCGCTGACCAGCCGCCCGCCAGCCGGCCACACATGCCGGGCTACGGCATCCAGGGGCCGACCGAGGGGACGGGGCTCCTGCCGTGGTCGTGGGCGGTCGAGCGCCTCACCCGGTCGCACGACTACTGGCTGGCGACGACCCGCCCGGACGGCCGGCCCCACGTCATGCCGGTGTGGGGGGTGTGGCTCGACGGTGCCCTGTGGTTCTCCAGCGGCCTGCGCTCGCGGAAGGCCCGCAACCTGGCCGCCGATCCCCGCTGCGCCGTGACCACCGACGACGCGCTCGAGCCGGTCGTGCTGGAGGGCACGGCCGAGCTCGTCACCGGCCGGCCAGCCATCCAGGCGTTCGCCGACGCCCTAGACGGCAAGTACGAGACCGACTACGGGGTGGACTTCTTCGACCCCGCGATCAACGGCTGTTACCGCCTCGCGCCCGCCTGGGCGTTCGGGCTCACGGAGAGCGACTTCGAGGGCTCACCCACCCGCTGGGTGTTCGGCGGCTGAGCGGCCGAGCTCAGGCGATCGCCAGGGAGCCGAAGAACAGCGCCACGGCCGCGCCCGCGCACGCCACCACCGGCAGCGGGCTCGGCCCGCTGCGGCCCGAGCGCGGCCCCCACTCCCACAGGAGCCATCCCCCCACGCCGCCGGCCACGAGGCCCCCGAGGTGGCCGCCGATCGAGATGCCGGGCACGGCGAAGGTGATGAACAGGTTCATGACGATCAGTGGCCCGATGCCGGTGCGGAACGGGTCGATGCCCCGGGATCGCATGGCGATGAACGTGGCGCCCATCAGGCCGAACACGGCGCCCGAGGCCCCTAGGGTGAGGGCGTCGGGGTCGAGCATGAGCGTGAGGAACGACCCGCCGAGCAGCGACATGAAGTAGAGCGCCACGAAGCCCGCGTGCTTCAGCGCCGGCTCCAGCAGGCGCCCGAGCATCCACAGCAGGAACATGTTGAACCCGATGTGGATCAGGTTGGCGTGCAGGAACCCCGACGTGATCGGACGCCACCAGTCGCCGGCTGCCACGGCGGGGCCGTTGAGCACCCCCTCGACCGCCCACTCGTTGAGGTTCCGGAAGCGGGTGGACCCGGACGCCAGGTCTCCGAAGAAGACCACCACGTTGGCCGCCACGAGCACCATCGTCGCCACCGGGCGCGTGGCCAGGGACCGCAGGGGCACCGTGCGCTGGCGGCCCGCGCGGGCGCACTCGGGGCAGTGGAAGCCGACCGACGCCTGGTGCATGCACGACGGGCAGATCGGCCGGTCGCACCGCTGACACCGCACCCCCGCCCGCCGGTCGTCGTGCCGGTAACAGGTCTGGATGCCGGTGGCCATGCCCGGGAGCGAAGGGTAGCGGCAGTGAGAAGAGGTCAGGCCGCGGCCGGGACGCTGGCGAGGCGTCGACGACCGATCCGGCCCCGCAGCAGCCACTGGGCGCCCAGCCCGGCGGTGGCCAGCATCGCCGCCAGGGCGAACCCGCCCCGGTGGCCGGTGAGGGACACGGCCCCGCCGACCATCGTGGCGCCCAGGCCCATCGACAGGTCGAAGAACACCGAGAAGGTGCCCACGGCGTGGCTGCGCTCGCTCTCCGGCGCCGCCGCCATCACCGCCGTGAACAGCGCCGGGTACAGCAGCGACATGCCGGTGGCCAGCAGCACCGCCGCCAGCCAGATCGCCGGGATCGACGCCCACACGGCCACCAGCCCCACGCCCACGGCCACGGCGGAGAGGGCGAACGTCGAGCCCTGGCGCCAGCCGAGGCGGTCGGGGAGGCGGGCGCCGACGATCCGCACCACGAGCACCAGCGCCGCGTAGAGGCCGAGCACGCCGCCGACGTTGTCCTGCCCCAGGTCCTCGGCGAACAGCGGGACGAACGACGAGAACGCCGTGAACGGGATGAGCCCGAGGAACAGGATCACGCCCGGCCACACGGCGTCGGGCTGGAGGAAGCTGCGGCGGCCTCGCGCCAGCGAGGTGCGGCCCGGGGGAATCCACAGGCTGACGACGGCGGCGCACACGGCGCTGCCCGCCAGCACGATCCACAGCGTCGTGAAGCCGTGCGACACCAGCGCCTCGCCGACCGGCGGGCCCACCGCCAGCCCGCCGTAGAGGGACACGGAGAAGTACGACGCCGCCTCGCCCCGGCGGTGGTCCGGCGCCAGGTCCTGGGCGGCGGTGGCGAAGCCGACGAAGGCAGCCGCCTCGCCGACCCCGGTGAGGAGGCGGGCCAGCACGAGCATCCACAGCGCGGTGGCGGCGCTGTAGGCGAGGACCGACACGGCGACGATCGCCGTGCCCCCCACGGCCAGGAGGCGCCGCCCCCGGGCGTCGCCGAGCCGGCCGATCCAGGGGCGGAGCAGCGCCGCCGTCACCGCCATCGAGCCCACGGCCACGCCCACTTGGACGCCCCCGCCGCCGAGGTCGTCCTCGACGAACCGGGGCACGGTCGGCAGCAGGGCGCCGATGGCGAGGAAGTAGGCGAACGCCGCCAGCATCACCACCGCGAACTGCGGGGTGAGCAAGCTCTTCTCGTCCTCGTCCAGGGGCTCGGGGGGAACGTCAGGCGGCACAGGGGGATCTCCAGCGTCTCACCGGCGCCCACGCACAGTCGAACCTGCGGTGGTTGGGGACGCCATGACGTCCTCAACCACCGCAGGTTCGTCAGGCTTCCCGCCCCGGCGCCAGCCAGCGGACGGCCAGCGGGGGCAGCGTGAGGACCGCCGAGTCGGGCTGGCCCTGCCACGGGGTGCCGTCGGTATGGACCTCCGGCTGGACGACGCCGCTGCCGCCCCACCGCGCCTCGTCGGTGTTGAGCACGTCGATCCACCGGCCGGCCCGGGGCAGCCCGACGCGGTAGCCGTGGCGGGGCACGGGCGTGAGGTTGGCGACGCAGGCGACCACCTCCGTGCCGTCACCCGAGCCCGCCAGCCGCAGGAACGAGTACACCGAGTGCTCGCGGTCGTCGGCGTCCAGCCAGGCGAAGCCGGCCGGCGTGGTGTCCGCCGACCACAGCGCCGGCTGCCCCGCCGCCACCCGGTTGAGCTCGCCCACCAGGTCGCGTACGCCCGAGTGGAACGGGTCGTCCAGCAGGTACCAGTCGAGCTCGCGGTCCTGGCTCCACTCCCGCTCCTGGGCCAGCTCGGCGCCCATGAACAGCAGCTGCTTGCCGGGGTGCGCCCACATCCAGGCGTACAGCGCCCGCAGGTTGGCGAAGCGCTGCCAGCGGTCGCCCGGCATCTTGCCGAGCAGCGAGCCCTTGAGGTGCACGACCTCGTCGTGGCTGAACGGCAGGACGTAGCGCTCGCTCCAGGCGTACGTGAGCCCGAAGGTGAGCAGGTCGTGGTGCCAGCGACGGTGCAGCGGCTCGTGGCGGAAGTACTCGAGCGTGTCGTGCATCCAGCCCATGTTCCACTTCTGGCTGAACCCCAGGCCGCCGGCGTCGACCGGCGCCGACACCCCGCCCCAGGCCGTCGACTCCTCCGCCACCGTGAGCACCCCGGGATGGTCCCGGTGGACGAGGGTGTTCAGCTCCCGCAGGAAGGCGACGGCGTCGAGGTTCTCGCGGCCGCCGTGGACATTGGGCACCCATTCGCCGGCGCGGCGCGAGTAGTCCAGGTACAGCATCGAGGCGACGGCGTCGACCCGCATCCCGTCGGCGTGCATCTCCTCGAGCCAGAAGCGGGCGCTGGCGACGAGGAAGTTGCGCACCTCGTGGCGGCCGAAGTTGAACACCAGCGTGCCCCAGTCCGGGTGCTCGCCCTGGCGGGGATCGGCGTGCTCGTAGAGCGCGGTGCCGTCGAAGCGGGCCAGCGCCCAGTCGTCGCGGGGAAAGGAGGCGGGCACCCAGTCGACCAGCACGCCGATGCCCCGTTGGTGCAGGTGGTCGACGAGGGACCGGAAGCCGTCGGGGGCACCGAACCGGGCGGTGGGGGCGAAGTAGCTCGACACCTGGTAGCCCCACGACGGGTCGTACGGGTGCTCGGTGGGCGGCAGCAGCTCGACGTGGGTGAAGCCGAGGGCGACGACGTGGTCGGCGAGGCGCTCGGCGACCTCGTGGTAGTCGAGGTAGGCGCCGTCGGGATGCCGGCGCCACGAGCCGAGGTGCACCTCGTAGACGGCGAGCCGCTCGTCCGTCGGGCGTGACGCGGCCCGGCGGGCCAGCCACTCAGCGTCGCCCCAGGCGTGGGACGACCGGAAGATCACGCTGGCGGTGCCGGGGGGCGCCTCGGTGGCGGTGGCGAGCGGATCGGCCTTGAGCCGGAGCCGGCCGTCGGCGCCCAGCACCTCGTACTTGTAGCGCTGGCCCGGCCCGGCCTCGGGGACGAAGATCTCCCACACCCCCGAGGTGCCGAGCCGGCGCATGGGGTGCACCCGGCCGTCCCAGCCGTTCCAGTCGCCGACCACGCGCACGGCCCGGGCGGCCGGCGCCCAGACGGCGAAGGCGGTGCCGTCCACGCCTTCGTGGACCCGGGGGTGGGCGCCGAGCACGGTCCACAGGCGCTCGTGGCGTCCCTCCCCGAGGAGGTGGATGTCCAGCTCGCCCAGCGTGGGCCACAGACCCCAGGGCTCGACCACGGTGTGAGCGCCACCCCCGTCCCAGGAGTACGTCACCCGGTAGCCCGGGACGGGGGCCGACTCGACCGGCACCTCGAACAGGCCGGCGTCGTGGATCCTCCGCATCGGCCGACCCTCCAGCGTGGCGGCGGAGGCGCCCGGCCGCCAGGCGCGCACCACGGTCCGCCCCGCCTCCTCGTGGACCCCGAGGAGGCGGTGGGGGTCCGGGCAGGTGCCGGCCACCAGCGAAGTGATCTCGGCGACTGGTGCGGGCGGCATCGGACGCTCCGGCCTCGGCCCTCAGCGGACGACGGCCAGCGTGCGGCGCACCGCTGACAGGGGGATCTCGACCCAGTCGGGGCGGTGCGCCAGCTCGTAGAGGACCTCGTACACCGCCTTGTCGAGGGCGAAGGCCCGCAGCAGCGACTCGCGGTCGCCGGACGACGCCGGCAGCAGGGCATCGATGCCGTCAATCGCCTGGTAGCCGCGCCAGTAAGCCTCCACCGCCCGCGCCTCCCACTGGTCGGCCAGCTCGACCAGCTCGGGGTCGACGTCCCGGCCCCGCTCACCGAGCGCGGTGAGGACCGCGTAGTGGAACGACCGGACCACGCCGGCCACGTCCCGCAGCGGCGACGACACCACGGCCCGCTCGGCGACCGGTCGGGCCGGCTCGCCCTCGAAGTCAAGGACGAACCAGCCGGCGTCCCCGAGCAGAAGCTGCCCGAGGTGCAGGTCGCCGTGGGTGCGGGTGGCGAAGCCCGGGTCGTCGACGCCGACCAGGGTGGCGAGCGCCGCCTCGACGGCGTCGGTGTCCACCAGCTCGGGGCCGTCGGGATCCTCGCCCGCCTTGCGCAACCGCCCGAGCTGGGTGCGGAACCCATCGAGCCAATCCTCGGTGACCCCGGGCTCGGTGCCGAACGCCGCGGCCAGGGCCAGGTGCAGCCGCGCCGTGACCTCGCCGAGCGTCACCGCCTCCGGCCCGAAGTCGCCGCCGGCCTCCTCCGGCGGCACCCGGCTGTTGAACAGATCACGCAGCGAGGTGTGGGCCAGCTCCCAGGCGTCGGTGGACCCGAGCAGGTACTGGCGGACGACCGCCAGGTCGGTGTCGCCGTGGCGCCGCTCGGCGAGCTGGGGCACGACGTGGGGGAAGCCGAGGTCGCCCAAGGCCCGCGTGACCTCCACGTCCGGGTTGGGCCCAGGGTGCACCCGGCGGAACAGCTTGAGGATCAGGCGCTCGTCGTAGACCACCGACGTGTTCGACTGCTCGACCACCAGCGGCCGGGCGACCTCGGCCGACTCGTCCGGCGCCACCATCTGCAGCACGTCGAGAGCGAGCTCCGGGTCAACGAGGGCGTCGTAGTAGACGCGGCCGCCGACCTCGCCGAGCGTCACCCGCTCCTTGCCCTGCAGGAACTCGCAGTCGGACGGCGCCGGCCGACCCCCCAGGACCACCTGGTACGTGGCCCGCCCGCCGTCGGCAGCCGGGACGTCGACCAGCAGCCAGGCCAGCGACGGGTCCCCGTCCCTTGTGTCGAGCACGGTGACCGCCACGTCGGTCGGGGGCTCGCCGCCGGCGAACCATCGCTGCCGGGCGAGAAACTCGCCCAGCCGCGGCGCCAGCGTCTCCGCCAGATCGTCGAGCCTCGGCACACTCCCTGCCTAGCACGCCCGCCCGTCGGAGCCACCCCCCGACCTCTTGACACGGCGATCAGGATGGGCGGGTACGAACGAGGAGGCAGCGTTGACCCTCAACCCCCCGCCCGGCCACCAACCCGACGATCCCGATGGCGGCGCGCCGCCGCCGGCTTTCGATGCCCCTCCCGGGCGCCCGCGGGTCTTCGGCGCTCCGCCTCCCCGCGACGGCGGGGCCCAGGCCCCAGGCCAGCGCTGGCCCGGTCCGGCCCCCGCCGAGCGCGAGCCGACAGCGGCGACACCCGCCGGGACGGCAGCGACGGCCGGGGCACCCGGCTCCGACGCCCCCGAGGAGGCGCCCGTGAAGGGCCGCATCCACATCGCCGACGAGGTGGTGGAGAAGGTGGCCGGGCTCGCCGCCATGGAGGTGGAGGGCGTCGCCGACCTGGGTGGTGACTTCGAGCGGGCGATGGAGAGCGTGCGCGAGCGCATCGGCATCGGCAACAAGCGGGCCGACCAGGGCATCAAGGCCGACGTCAAGGACCAGCAGGTGACGATCGGCGTCACGATCGAGGTGGAGTTCGGCCACGTCGTGCTCGACGTGGCCCGCAGGGTCCAGGCCAACGTGGCCCGGCAGACGCGGCGCCTGCTCGGTCTCGACGTCGTCGAGGTCAACGTCACCGTCGACGACGTCCGCACGGTGCGCGAGGACCCGGAGGGCTCGACGCAACCGACCGTCACGGCCGGCGCGTAGGGGTCAGGCCGGGACGGCGCTCTCCTCGGGCTCGGGTTCCACCAGCTCGAACCAGTAGAAGCCGTGGCCGGCGAGGGTCACGAAGTACGGCAGCTCACCGATGGGCGGGAACGGCACCCGGCCGGTCAGCTCGACGGGCACCATGCCCGCGAGCTGCTCGAGCATCAGCTCGCAGGGCTGCGGGTAGCGGGACAGGTTGTTGACGCAGAGGACGATGTCCTCCTCGCCGTCGTCGCCGATGCCCCGGCGCAGGTAGGCCAGCACCGACGGGTTCTGGGCGTGGAGCATCTCGAAGCGGCCGACCGCCAGCACCGGGTGCTGGCGCCGCACCGCGATCATGCGGCGCAACCACTGCAGGAAGCTCGACGGGTCCCGCTGCTGCGCCTCGACGTTGACGGTGGGGTAGCCGTACACGGGGTCCATCAGCGGCGGCAGGAACAGCTGGGCGAAGTCGGCCCGCGAGAACCCGGCGTTGCGGTCGGGACTCCACTGCATGGGCGTGCGCACCCCGTCCCGGTCGCCCAGGTAGATGTTGTCGCCCATGCCGAGCTCGTCCCCGTAGTACATCACCGGGCTGCCCGGCATCGAGAACAGCAGGGCGTGGAACAGCTCGGCGAGGCGTTCGTCGTTGTCGATGAGCGGGAACAGGCGTCGGCGGATGCCCAGGTTGAGCTTCATGCGGGGGTCGCGGGCGTACTCGGCGTACATGTAGTCCCGGTCCTCGTCGCTCACCATCTCGAGGGTCAGCTCGTCGTGGTTGCGCAGGAAGATCCCCACTGGCAGCCGTCGGGGAGCTCGGGGGTCTGGGCCAGGATCTCGGTGATCGGGTGGCGCTGCTCCTTCCGGATCGCCATGAACATGCGCGGCATCAGCGGGAAGTGGAAGCACATGTGGCACTCGTCGCCGCTGCCGAAGTAGTCGACGACATCGGTCGGCCACTGGTTGGCCTCGGCGAGCAGCACCCGCCCCGGGAACTCGGCGTCGACGGTCTTGCGGATGCGCCGCAGGTACTCGTGGGTCTCGGGCAGGTTCTCGCAGTTGGTGGCGTCGCGCTCGAACAGGTAGGGCACGGCGTCGAGCCGGAACCCGTCGATGCCCAGGTCGAGCCAGAAGCGCAGGACGTCGATCATCGCCTCCTGCACGTCCGGGTTGTCGTAGTTGAGGTCGGGCTGATGATGGAAGAACCGGTGCCAGTAGAACTGCTCGCGCTGCGGGTCCCACGTCCAGTTGGAGGGCTCCGTGTCGACGAAGATGATCCGGGCCTCGCCCCAGCGCTCGCTGTCGTCGCTCCACACGTACCAGGCGGCCTTGGGGTTGGTGCGATCCCGGCGCGACTCCTGGAACCAGGGGTGGGCGTCGGACGTGTGGTTCACGACCAGGTCGGCGATGACCCGGATCCCGCGGCGGTGGGCCTCGTCGAGGAAGAGACCGACGTCCTCGACGCTGCCCGACTCGGGGAGCACGGTCGTGAAGTCGCTGATGTCGTAGCCGCCGTCCCGCAGCGGCGACTGGTAGAAGGGCAGGAGCCAGAGGCAGTCGATGCCGAGCCACTCCAGGTAGCCGAGCTTGGACTGGAGGCCCCGGAAGTCGCCGAACCCGTCGGCGTCCGAGTCGTAGAACCCCCGCACCGCCAACTCGTAGAACATCGCACGCTGGAACCAGCGGGCGTCGGCGGTGTCGATGGGGGTGGGCATCGCCCCAGGCTGTCACATGCCGAACGTGGCTCAGAGGCCGAGCGGGTAGGTCGTGAGGGGCACCGAACAGTACGGGTTCTACACCTTGCTCGCGGCTCGACAGCGAGGCCTCCGACAGCAACGCGGACGTGAGCCGCGACAAGGGGAAGCCATCCGCGCAAGCTTTCAGAGCAGGAGGATCAAGGCCAGAACGACGAGCACGACCAGGACGGCGCCACCGATCAGGACGACCGGCCGCTCGACCAGCGACGGGCGCGCCTCGGCACCCGCACCGTGCTCGACGTAGGCCCTGAACATCCCGGTGTCGGCGCCCGGGTCGTCGTCGCGCTCGCTCATGGCAGGGAATGCTACGCCGGCCCGGCCGCCCGGGCGCGACAAAGCGTTCTGGGTGCAGCTATGGCGCATATGACCGCACAGCTGCACCCAGTTCGCGATGGCTCACTCGCGGTGGAGGGCCCGGGTGACGTCGGCGGGCGAGCCGGGGGCGTCGCCGGGGCGGGGAGCGAG
>DASQUY010000302.1:0-8093 GCA_035641055.1 Acidimicrobiales bacterium
GTCGAGGGCGGCCTCGACCTTGGTCTCCGACTCCAGGTCGAGGTTCGACGTGGCCTCGTCGAGCACGAGGACACGGGGGTGCGCCAGGAAGGCGCGGGCCAGCGCCACGAGCTGCCGCTCGCCCGACGACAGCGACACGCCCCGCTCGTGCACCGGCGTGTCGATTCCCTCGGGCAGCCGCTCCACCAGCTCGGTCAGCCCCACGCGACGGATCGTGTCCCACAGCTCGTCGTCGGTCGCCTCGGGGTGGGCGAAGGCGATGTTGTCGCGGACGGTGCCCTCGAACAGGAACGGCTCCTGTGGCACGACGCCGAGCTGGCGCCGCAGCGACTCGATCGTGACGTCGCGCAGGTCGTGGCCGTCGACGCGGACCCGCCCGGCCGTGGGGTCGTAGAAGCGTGTGACGAGCTTGGCCACGGTCGACTTGCCGGCACCCGTGGGGCCGACGAAGGCGATCGTCTCGCCCGCCTCGATGCGCAGGTCGACGTCGTGGAGGACGGGCTCGTCCGGCTCGTAGCCGAAGCTCACCCCCTCGAGCGTCAGCTCGCCCGTGATGGGGGGCAGGTCGTGGGCGTCGGGCGCTTCGGGCACGTCGGGATCCGTGCGGTCCAGCCCGTCGAGCTTCACGATCGCGGCCCGGCCCTGCTGGTACTGGTTGTAGAGCTGCACGAGCTGCTGGATGGGCTGGAAGAAGGCGCCGAGATAGAGGACGAACGCGGTCAACTCACCCACCGTGAGGTCACCGCTCAGGACCATGCGCCCGCCGATGAGCAGCAGCGCGGCCTGGCCTAGGAGCCCGATGGCATCGGTGGTGGAGCCGTACAGGGCGTTGATCCGGGCCGTGTACTCGTTGGCGTCCTTGTAGGTGCCGACGACGGTGCGGTGCTGCACCACGTTGTGCACCTGCCGGTTGAAGCCCGTGATGACCCGCACGCCATGGAGGCTCTCCGACAGGTCAGCGAGGACGCCCGCGATGCCGTCGCGCACCCGCTCGTAGCCGCGCTCGGACGCCGACCGGAACCACAGGGACAGCACCGTGAGGATCGGCACGACCAGCAGCACGGTGATCAGGGCGAGTCCGGGGTTGTAGAGGAACAGCACGACGGTGACCACGACCACCGTCAGCCCCTGGACGGCGAATTGGACGAGGCTCTCCTGGAGCAGCTGCTGGAGCTGCTCGATGTCGCTCGTCATGCGGCTCATGATCACGCCCGCCTTCTCCTTGACGTAGAAGCCGAGCGAGAGCCGCTGGAGGTGACCGAAGACCCGGATGCGCAGGTCGCACATCACGCCGGCCGCCATCCGGCCCGCCACGGCGACGCGCACAGCGGTGGCGAAGCCGGTCACCACCACCGCGGCGATGGCGCCCAGGCCGGCGGCCAGCAGCGCCGGCCGGCTGCCGTCGACGATGCCGCGGTCGATGCCGACCTGGGTCAGGAGCGGCGCGGACTGCAGCGACACCGTCTCGACGACGACCAGCACCGCGGCAAGGAGCACCTGCCCCCGACGAGCCGCGAGGACGCGGCGCAGCGACACCCCCGGCCGCTGGCGCCTCCGGTGCGTGAACACCACGTCGGTCGGCTCGCCGCGCTCGGGCTCCCGGCCGAGCAGCGTCTCCACGCCGCCCTGCAACTCGCTCGGGATCCCGGCGAACGGGAGGCCGGCATTGGCGGCCTGGCGTTGGGCCTCCATCGGGCCGCCGCCCATGCCCCGGCCCACCATTCCGCCTCCGACCGCACCGATCGCCATCAGCCCGTGCCTCCCGCGCCTTCCGCCAGCCACGCCGGCGTGTCCCAGGGCTCGGCATCGACGGGGCCGCGGCCATCGACGGGCTCGGCCTGACGCCCCGCGCCGTCCTCGGCGCCGTCCCCCGCCCCATCACCGGCCACGCGCTCGGCCTGCGCCAGGATCTCGGGATAGCGGGGCTCGGTCGCCAGGAGCTCGGCGTGCGTGCCCTCGGCGATGACCCGGCCACGCTCGACCACCACCACGCGGTCGGCCAGGCTGATCGTCGACAGCCGGTGGGCGATGATAAGGGTGGTCCGCCGGTGCATCAGCGTACGCAGGGCGGCGTGGATCTCCTGCTCGACCTGGACGTCGATGGCGGACGTGGCGTCGTCCAGGATCAGGATGGCCGGGTTGACCAGCAGCGTGCGGGCGATGGCGATGCGCTGCCGCTGACCTCCCGACAGCGTGTACCCGCGCTCGCCGACGACGGTGTCGTAGCCGCCGGGCAGCTCCTCGATGAAGTCGTGGGCGCCGGCGGCCCGCGCCGCCCGGACGATGTCGTCGAGGCCGGCGTCCGGGCGCCCGTAGGCGATGTTGTCGCGGATCGGCACCGAGAACAGGAAGGGGTCGTCGAACACCATGCCGACGTGGTGCCGCACGCTCGCCAGGGTGAGGTCGCGCACGTCCCGGTCGTCGATCGACACCATGCCGCCGTCCACGTCGTAGAAGCGGGCGAGCAGGCGGGCCACGGTGGTCTTGCCCGACCCGGTGGTCCCGACCAGCGCCACCGTCTCCCCGGGCCGGACGTGGAGGTCGAACCCGTCGAGCACCCGCGTGCCGGTCGGGTAGGCGAACGACACGTCGTCGAAGCGGACGTCCCCGTGGCAGTCGACCAGATCGACCGCTCCGGGTCGGTCAGCGATGTCGGGCCGCTCGTCGAGCACCTCGTAGATGCGGCCGGCGGACGCCTTGGCGCGCTGCCCCATCATCATCAGCATCCCGAGGAGCCGGAACGGCGGCTGCAGCATCATGACGTAGGCGTTGAAGGCGACGAGCGTGCCGATCGTGACGGTGCCGTCGATGGCGAGCCAGCCCCCGTACAGCAGGACGAGGGCCTGGCCCAGGCGGGGCAGGTTCTCGACGATCGGCGACCAGCGGGCGCGGATGTCGGCGTTGACGACGTTGGCCCACTCGGTGCGGCGGGCCGCGGCCGCCAGCGAGCGGAGCTGGCGCTGCTCGGCGGCGAACGACTTGACCACCCGGACCCCGCTGACGTTCTCGTCGACCACGGTGGCCACCTCGGCCAGGCGCGACTGGACGAGCCACGAGACGGGGAACAGCCGCTGGCGCATCTTCACCCCGACGACGAACACGAACGGCAGCGTCGACAGGGCGACGATCGCCAACGGGACGTTGATCGTGAGCATGATCACGAACGCCACTAGAGCCACCGCCGTCTGGGCGAAGATCGTGGGGGCGAACGCCAGGTACATCTGCACCGACCGGATGTCGGAGTTGGCCCGGGAGATGAGCTGGCCCGACTGCACCCGGTCGTAGAAGGGGAACGACAGGCGCGAGAGGTGCTCGTAGATGAGCGTGCGCAGGTCGTACTCCAGCCGGAAGGCGGTGGAGAACATGAGGTACCGGGAGATGCCG
The DNA here is from genome assembly GCA_035641055.1 of Acidimicrobiales bacterium. Taxonomy (GTDB): domain Bacteria; phylum Actinomycetota; class Acidimicrobiia; order Acidimicrobiales; family VFJN01; genus DASQUK01. The sequence continues at coordinate 3,385 of DASQUY010000302.1, forward strand.
TTCGTGACCCAGCGGGCGCACGCCAGGCCGACGATCATGGCCACGAAGGGCTCGAGCGCGGCGTCCCGAGCGATGAGCCCCTCGTCGATGGCGCTCCGGATGACCGTCGGGATCAGCACTTGCAGGGTCAGCGCCACGAACGAGCCCACGATGACGGCCGCCAGCATGAGCTTGTGGGTCATGACGAGGGGAAGGGCGCGGCGGATCCAACCCTTGCGCCTGTCGGGGTCGATCGTCGCCCGGGGCCGCTCGTAGTGGGACGTGGCCGCGAGGGGGACGAACGGCGAAATTACTTCGACGGCCATATCTTTAGAGTACGTGACAGTTAGACCCCTGCTCCACAGAATTGAGGGTCCCCGGCCTGCACGCTCGGTGCCGGAGCGGGATACTGAGGGGGTGGCCCGCCAGGCGTTGGACCGCCCTGCTTCCGACGAGGATCGGGAACGAGCGGTGCGGCTCCTGCGTGCCGCGGGCGGGGAGCTCGGGCTCGACGAGCTCGAGCGCCGCCTCGACGCCGCCGTCCAGGCGAGGACGGTCGGCGAGCTGGCGTCGCTCGTCTGGGACCTCCCAGGCGTGACGGCGGACCAGACTCCGCCTCGAAAACCGAGGATCTGGCAGGTCTGGCGGGATGCCGGGTTCCAGGTCCACGCGACCACCTACGGTCTGTCGAACGGCTTCCTCGTCGGCATCTGGGCGTTGACCGGCGCCGGCTTCTTCTGGCCGTTCTTCCCGGCAGCCGGATGGGGCATCGGGCTCGGCGCTCACGCGGCCGCCGTCCGTGCGTGGCAGGTCCATCAGTATCGTGCGAGGGGTCGAGCCGTCGAACGTTCGCAGGGGAACGAGGAGCGGCGGATCGCCGCCGGGGGAGCCGGGAGCACGGCACCGCCGGCGCCGAGGGACCGGGTGGCCGTCGTGTTCACCGATGTCGTCGAGTCCACCCGCCTCACGGAGGCGATCGGCAACCAGGAGTGGAGCCGGCTCCGGTCCCGCCACCTCGCGCTCCTGCGCGACTGCTACAGCACGCACCGTGGCAACGAGGTTAACGCGCAGGGTGACGGCTGCCTGGCCCAGTTCGCCTCCCCGTCCGACGCCGTGCACTGCGCGGTCGAGATCCAAAGGCGCCTCCAGGCCCAGCGGGAAGAAGCCGGGTTCGCCCTCACCGTGCGCATCGGGGTCCACGCCGGCGACGCGGTGGTGGACGCCAACGATCTGTTGGGAACGGCGGTCAACATGGCCGCCCGGGTGATGTCGGAGGCCGCTCCCCGCGAGATCCTCGTCACCGAGACCATCGCCGACGAGCTCGACGCCCGGTTCGACCTGGAGGACCGCGGCCTGCGGACGCTCAAGGGATTCGCACGGCCGCGTCATCTCCTGGCCGTGCGCTGGGAAGGGGACTGACACCCATGAGCCACCGGCTGGTCGAGGCGTCGGTCACCACCGACTTCGTTTGGGACTACGCGCAGACGCGGCCCCCGCTCACCAAGCTGTACGAGAAGGGCAAGGCGAGCCAGTGGAACGCCACGACCGACATCGACTGGTCCCCCGAGGTCCGCTTCGGCGCGCCGCTCGAGCCGATCGCCGGTGCCGAGCGCGGGCGGGGGCCCCTCTTCGGCGAGCCCAGCCCCGACTCGCCGTTCCGCCGGCTGACCGAGGAGGACCGCAACCGGCTGCGTTGGGAGTTCCAGGCCTGGATGGTGAGCCAGTTCCTCCACGGCGAGCAGGGAGCGCTGGTCGCCACGTCGCGGCTCGTCGAGACCGTGCCCGACATCGACTCGAAGTACTACGCGGCCAACCAGGTGGCCGACGAGGCCCGGCACGTCGAGGCGTACGCCCGCTACCTCGACGAGAAGCTCGGCCACTCGTACCCCATCAGTGCGCCGCTCGAGTCGCTGCTGGTCGACATCATGACCGAGCGCCGGTGGGACATCACCTACCTCGGCATGCAGATCATGGTCGAGGGCCTCGCCCTGGCGGCGTTCGGCCTGGGGAACATGGTCTTCCACGACCCCGTCATCAAGCAGATCACCGACTACGTGATGCGTGACGAGGCGCGCCACGTGGCGTTCGGCGTCCTCTCCCTCCAGGGGCTGTACCCGACGATGACGTCGGCCGAGCTGGCCGATCGGGAGGACTTCCTCCTCGAGGCGACGAGCCTCATGTACGAGCGCTTCCTGCTCGACCAGGTGTGGGAGCGCATGGACATCGACGTCGAAGCCGGCAAGCAGTTCGCGCGGCAGAGCGCGATCATGCGGGGCTTCCGGCAGATGCTGTTCTCGAAGATCGTGCCCAACATCCGCAAGCTCGGGCTGCTGACGCCGCGGGTGCGCGACCACTACGAGACCCTCGGCATCCTCCAGTTCCAGGAGGCCCTCGACTCCGCCTCCGAGGTCGACCCCGGCCTCGTCGGGTGACCGAGGACGCATAGGGTGCGAACATGACGTCGGCCACGGCTTCGCTGCCCCGTCTTCGCCAGGTCGCTCTGGTGGCAGCGGACCTCGACGCGGCGTGCGCCGCCATCGAGGCTCGCCTCGGTCTCGCCGAGCCCTTCCACGACCCGGGCGTCGACGTGTTCGGCCTGGCCAACGCCGTCTACGAGGCCGGGGACACGTTCGTGGAGGTCGTCTCCCCGCGCCGTGAGGGCACCACGGCAGGGCGGTACCTGTCCAAGCGGGGCGGTGACGCGGGCTACATGGCGATCTTCCAGGTGGCCAGCACCCCCGCCACCCGCCAACGAGCTGCGGCGATGGGTCTGCGCGTCGTGTGGCAGGCCGACCTCGACGACATCTCCGGGACCCACCTGCATCCCAAGGACGTCCCGGGCGCGATCGTCTCGTTCGACACGCCCCGCCCGCCGGAGTCGTGGCGGTGGGGTGGTCCCCGCTGGACGGGCACGGCCCCCGAGGCCACCGGCGCCTCGGGTGGCATCTCGGGGCTCGTCGTGCGCCTCCTCGACGTCGACCGGGGCGCCAAGGCGTGGGCGGGGCTGCTCGACACGCCCCTCGACCACGGCGGGATCGTCCTTCACGGCGGACGGCAACGGGTGGCGTTCGAGGCTGCGGGGGCGCCGGACGAGGAGGGCATCGCTGTGGTCGAGCTGGCTGGGCTGGACGGCGAGGTCACGATCTGCGGTGTGTCCTTCCGAGGAGGGGAACGGCCATGAGCGAAGTCGACACGGGCACCGACCACCTGTTGGCGGCCGTCGAGGACGGCGTCGGCACGGTGACGATGAACCGGCCGGACCGGCGCAACGCCCTGTCGGGCGAGATGTTCGCCGCCTTGGCGCGGACGCTGGCGGCGTTCGAGGTCGACGACGACGTCGGCTGCATCGTCCTCACCGGTGCGGGCGGCGCCTTCAGTGCCGGGGGCGACGTCAGGGCCATGACCGGTGGCGGACCCGGCGCCGACTCGGGCGACGCCGGCGGCACGAGCGGCGACCGGCCCCCAAGCTTCGATGCGGCCATCCACCGCCAACGGCTCAACCACCGGGCCACGGCCGGCCGCCTGTGGGAGATGCCGAAGCCGACCATCGCCGCCCTCCCCGGTCCCGCCGCCGGCGCCGGCTTGTCGCTCGCCCTGGCCTGCGACCTCCGGTACGCGGTCGAGGGCGCCGTGCTGACCACCGCGTTCGCACGCGTCGCCTTCAGCGGCGACTACGGCGGGACGTGGTTCCTCAGCCGGCTCGTCGGCACGGGCAAGGCGCGCGAGCTCTACTACTTCTCCGACCGAATACCGGCCGAGGAAGCCCGCCGGCTCGGGATCGTGAACGAGGTGTTCCCGCCGGAGACCTTCGACGCCGAGGTGCGGGCACGGGCGGTGCGCCTCGCCGACGGCCCGCGAGTCGCCTACCGCTACATGAAGGAGAACCTGAACCGGGCCGTGCAGGGTGAGCTGGGCGAGTGCCTCGACATGGAGGCGGCCCACCATCTCCGCACCGGCCGCACCGAGGACCATCGGGAGGCAGCCGCGGCGTTCCTGGAGAAGCGGGAGCCCCGGTTCACGGGCCGGTGAGGGCCCGTGGGACCGGTCAGGTCAGCGCTTTGACCTCGGCGTGGTTCAGGGTGTCGAGGATGGCGTGCGCCAGGCGATGGGCGGAAGCGGCGTCGAGCTCGAGGGCCACGCGTTCGCGTCCGCCCCACACGTCGACGCACAGGGCGTGGTCGAGCGGTGCGTCCTGGGGGTGATCGAAGTACACGACGGCCCGGTCGGCCCGGAACCACTCGTCGCCCCCGTAAGCGCTGCCGGCGACCTCGGTGCTGGTCGTCACGTAGGTGCACATCTCACGCCCCCTTCAGGTGCTCACCGAAGAACGCCCAGATCTGCTTCCACCCGTCCTTGGCCGCCTCCAGGTGGTACGACGGCCGGTCGACCGAGAAGAAGGCGTGCCCGGCGCCGTCGTAGGAGTGGAAGTCGAACGTCTTGCCCGCAGCCTCGAGGGCCTTGGCCATCGCCGCCACGTCGTCAGGGGACGGGCTCCGATCCTCCGCGCCGAACAGGCCCAGCAGCGGGCACCGCAGATCGGGGGCGAGACCGATGTCCGCCCGCCCGCCGTAGCAATCGACGGCCGCGTCCACGTCCAGGGTGCACGCCACCATGAACGACTGGCGTCCTCCGGAGCAGTAGCCGATCACACCGACCTTGCCGTTCGCCTCGGGCCTCGCCCGCAGGACGTCGATCGCACCTTGGGCGTCGCCCAGGCACTGCTCGTCCGG
>DASQUY010000303.1:0-5308 GCA_035641055.1 Acidimicrobiales bacterium
CGCCGGTCCCGCCAGCCCTCGCATCCTCGGCGCCCACCTGGAGGGGCCGTTCCTGGCCCGCGAGCGGGCTGGCGCCCACCCGGTCGAGCACCTGCGCCCGCCCGACGCTGCGGTCCTCGAGCGGTTCCTGGGCGCCGGGCCGGTCACCCAGGTCACCCTCGCCCCCGAGCTCGACGGGGCGGCGGCGCTCGTGCGCCGGCTGGCCGGGGCCGGGGTCCTGGTGTCCTGCGGCCACTCCGGCGCCGACGCCGCGCAGGCCCACGCCGCGTTCGACGCCGGCGCCCGCACCGTCACGCACCTGTTCAACGCCATGGGCGGGCTCACCGCCCGCCGACCCGGCCTCGCCGGGGTCGCCCTCGGCCGCCGGGACGTGACCATCCAACTCATCGCCGACCGCGTCCACCTCGCCGACGACACCGTGCGGCTGGCGTGGGCGGCGGCCGCGGACCGCACCGTGGTGGTCAGCGACGCCATCGCCGCCGCCGGGCTCGGCGACGGCACCTACCGGCTCGGCTCGGCGGAGGTGACCGTCCGGGGCGCCGAGGCCCGCCGGGCCGACGGTGTGCTGGCCGGCTCGGTCACCGGCCTCGACGCCGCGGTCCGCAACCTGGTCGAGCTCGGCGTGCCCCTCGTGGACGCGCTGGCGGCCGCCACCGCCCGGCCCGCCCGACTCATCGGCCGCCCCGACCTCGGCACGCTCGCCCCCGCGGCCACCGCCGACGTGGCGGTCCTCGACGACGACCTCACGGTGCGCGCCGCGCTCGTCGGCGGCCGGCCGGTCGGCGGTTGAGGAACGTCCGCTCGCATCTTCACTGCAACGAGCGGTAGAGCAGGTCCTTCCAGCGGGTGATGTCGATGGCCCAGCAGACGGTTGCGTTGGGTTGGTGCTCGGTGATGCCGCGTTCGTCGACCACCGTCATGCCTCGGGTCAGCGAGCTTTGGGTTTCGACGGTCACGTGATGCCGGCCCTGCACGGTGACCAGCGATGGGTCGAGGGCGACGCCCATGGCCACCGGGTCGGGCAGCGACAATCCGGGCTCACCGAGCCACTCGCGGTTGGTCTTGATCGCGGTGGCGTTGCAGTCGATGGCGAAGTGGGCGAGCGCGGTGTCGAAGCCCTTGACCTCGGCCATCTCGGTGTCATCGAGGTTGGCTTCGCCCCGGCACAGCTCCCAGCCGACCATCTCGATCGGGAGTCCAGAGTGAAAGACGATGTTGGCCGCTTCGGGATCGACATAGATGTTGAACTCGGCGGCCGGCGTGGTGTTGCCCACGGTGCAAGCGGCGCCGCCCATGATCACGCAGCGGCTCGCGAGGCTGACGATCTGGGGATCCTTGCGGATGGCCATGGCCACGTTGGTGAGCGGCCCGAGTGTGACCAGGACCGCGCCGGGGTTGGCCCCCAGGTGCTGGATGAGAGCGTCGACGGCGTGCTCAACCTCGGCCGTGCGCGTCGGGAGCGGGTAGCTCTGGTTCCCGAGCCCGTCGTCGCCGTGGAACGAGTAGGCCCACGTGGGTTCGCGCAGCAGCGGCCGGTCGACGCCCCGGTAGACGGGCACGTCGGAGCCGCACAGCTCGGCGGTGTACAGCGCGTTGCGGGTGCCGATGTCGACCGCAACGTTTCCGGCCACGGTGGTGATCGCCGCAACGTCCACCTCGGGGTCACGGAGCGCCATGATCAGGGCCACGGCGTCATCGGACGCCGTGTCGGTGTCGATGATGAAAGTGCGCATCACCGGAGGCCTCCTCGGTCGAGAACCCGTCTCTCGATGAGATCATCCCCCTTGTCATCTCTCCCCGCGCATCTACTGTGAGCAGCTGATGCGCAGCAGGGCGACCGACTGCGGCGCCAGGGGGACGGTGACGGACCGGTGGGCGCGGAGCCGGACGGTGTCGGGGTCGGCGAGCGTCGTCGAGGAGCCGTCGAGCGTCGCGAGCGTGGTGGTGCGCTGGCCGCGGCAGTGCGGCAGCTTCCCCTCCAGGTCGACCTCGACGGTGCGGGCCGGGGCTCCGCTAGCCACGAAGTTGGCCAGGAGCACGGAGACGCAGCCGCGGTCGCGTGTGGCCCGGGCCCACAGCCCGGTGGCCGCGTCGTCGCCGCTGGTGCCCAGCCGGGTCCCCGTCATCGCCCACCAGGCCCGGAAGACCCACCACGAGGGCTTCGGCGTGCCATCCGAGTAGACGAGCCCCCAGTCGCCGATGTGGCCGTCGCCGCCGGACACCGCCCGGTAGAAGGCGGCCGCGTCGAGGCCGGCCCGTTCCATCTCGACGAGGATGCCGGTGACGAGCGATGCGCCCTCGGCCGTGTCGTGCCGGACGTCGTAGCCGCCCGCCGACACGTTCCACTCGTCGATGACGAGGTCGGGCGACAGGCCGCTGCCGGCCAGCGCGGCGTCCACCTTGACCCTGATCTCCGCGATCTCCGCCGAGTAGCGCAGCGGGGTCGCGTCGGGGTTCCGCCGGGCGAGGGCGTTGTAGAGGTCCTCGGGCAGGTTCCCCTCGGGGCCGTCCGGCCCGAGGAACGGGAAGTTGGCGTAGTTGTGCCAGGTCACGTAGTCGAGGGGCAGACCGGCCTCGGCCACGCTGCGCAGGTACTCCACCATGTTGTCGTTCAGCCCGATCGCCGCCGCCGGGCCGCCCACCTCGAGGGGCAGGCCGGTCTCGCGCTTGACCTCGGCCACGGCCCGGTGCGTGCGCACAGCCGTCGCCACGAACCGCTCGGGCGTGTCCTGCCAGAAGATCGGAAGGTCGGGCTCGTTCCACACCTCGAAGCGGTACGCGGGCTGCGGGGCCGTGGCGAGAGCCCGCACCACCTCGGTGACGAGATCCTGCCAGGCGTCGAGGTCGTGGGGGCCCATCCGCGTGGGGTCCTGGCCCGCTGTCGCCCGGGGCTCGCCGAGCCAGCGGGGCATGTACGACAGGAGGACGAGCGGCTCGGCGCCGATGGCACGGACCTGCTCGACGCGGCGCAACAGCGGCTGCAGGTCGAGCTGCCCCGGCCCCTGGCTCCTGGACTGCAGGCTGGCGTCGATCCGGACCATTGTCGGGTGGACCGGCCCCAGCGGCGCGACGCTGCTCCCCGCGTTCCACACGACACCGGTGAGGTCGCGGTTGACGGGACCGACCGGGCGGGTGAGGTCAACGCGGACCGTGTCGTCCGGACGAACCCGCCGGGCTGGCAGCGGGGCCCGCCTGCCCGCGGGGCTCGCGCCGTCCACCGCTAGCGGTTCGCATCCGCCCGCATCGTCAAGCGGCGGCACTTGACGGCCCACCGGCACCAGCGCCACGCCCAGGACCGCGGCAACGACCGCGTTGCGAACGAACGGCATCTCGAGGATCCCCATGCACACCACCCTTGGCCTCACGCTAGGTCGGGGGCAGAGCCGGGCTACAGCTCGATCTCTGGATAGAGCGGGTGGCGATCGAGCAGGTCGGCGACCCGGGTGCGAGCGGCCTCCGTAACGCCCGTGTCCAGCTCGTAGCGGACGAGTGAGGGCAGGCCTCGGCGGTCTCCCGACGCGATGACTCCGGGCCGGGTTGACCGAAGCACGGTGGCGATGACGTCAGCAACCTCGGCCATGTCATCGGGGCCCATGCCGAGCGTCGTGACTGCCGGCGTGCCGAGGCGTAGCCCGCTCGTGTACCAGGCGCCGTTCGACTCGTCCGGTACGACGTTCCGGTTGAGGGTGATACCGGCCGACCGCAAGGCCGCTTCGGCCTGGCGGCCGTTCAACCCGAAGGGGCGGACGTCGACCAGCACCAGGTGGTTGTCGGTCCCGCCGGTGAGGACGGCGATGCCGGCCCGCACGAGAGCTTCGGCCAGAGACCGCGCGTTGCTGACCACCCGGGCTGCATAGTCCTGGAAGGAGGTCTCGGACGCCTCGGCCAGTGCAACCGCCTTGGCCGCCATCACGTGCGGGAGGGGTCCGCCCAGGACGAGCGGACAACCCCGATCGACGAATTCCGCGAGCTCGTTCTGGCACAGGACGAGCCCGCCCCTCGGTCCCCGCAGCGTCTTGTGGGTCGTGGTCGTCACGACGTGAGCATGCGGAATGGGGTCGTGATCGCCGGTGAGCACCTTGCCGGCCACCAGTCCGGCGAAATGCGCCATATCGACCAGGAGCGTCGCGCCGACGTCGTCGGCGATCTCGCGCATCAGTCGGAAGTTCACGAGCCGGGGGTACGAGCTGTAGCCGGCGATCAGGATCAGCGGACGCTCCTCGTGCGCCCGCCGCCGGACCTCGTCGTAGTCGATCCTGAACGTCTCCTGATCGACGCCGTACGAGGTGTGGCGGAAGAGCTTTCCCGAGATGTTGGGCCGGAACCCATGGGTCAAATGGCCCCCAGCCTGTAGCGACATGCCGAGCAGAGTCTGATGGCCCAACTCCTGGCGCAGGCGCTCCCAGTCGGCGTCGGTCAGGTCGTTGACGTGGCGCACGTCCAACCGCTCCAGCGCCGGAGTCTCGACCCGCTGGCTGAGGACGGCCCAAAAGGCGACCAGGTTGGCGTCGATCCCACTGTGGGGCTGAGCGTAAGCGTGATCGGCGCCGAACAGCCGGCACGCCAGCTCGTCCGCCCGGGACTCGATGGCGTCGACGTTGTCGCAGCCGGCGTACAGTCGGTGTCCCGGCGCCCCCTCCGCGTACTTGTCGGACAGCCAGTTCCCCATCGCGAGCAGCACCGCGGCGCTGGCGAAGTTCTCGCTGGCGATGAGCTTCAGGTTGCGGCGCTGGTCATGGAGCTCGTTGACGACCGCCTCGGCGATGGTCGGCTCGGTCCGCGCGACGACGTCTAGGGCGGCGGCAAACGCCACGGTCTCGGCGGAAATGCTGTCCGCCTCGATGCCGTGCCGACCCAGGTAGTTGGACAGCAGCGTGCTGGTACGCATGTGGCCTCCTTGCCAGCGGACGGCCCAGGCGTTCGGCACGGGTTGTCGAGGCCGCTCCCCGGTGGTCGATTCCACCTCGCAACGCCAGTCACGACCTCGGCCTGACGGTACCGTGCCCGCCGGTATCCGTCATCCCGGTTCGGTCGTCAGGCACCGGCCGGGGGAGCAACAGCATCAGCTCCCAGCCGGTGCCCGTGCGCTCGAGTCCGACGAAGCCACCCTGCCGGAAGCGGATCGCGCCGGGTGAGCACGGCGCGGCCGACTCAGTCGGTGATCGCTGCGTAGGTCAGGGCCCGGAGCTGGCCGCGGAAGTCGAACGTGCCCGAGGGCATGAGCTGGGTCATGAACACGACGTAGAGGTCCTCAGTGGGGTCGATCCAGAAGCTGGTGGAGGCGGCGCCGCCCCACATGAAATCACCG
>DASQUY010000304.1:0-4687 GCA_035641055.1 Acidimicrobiales bacterium
GACCCGCCCCGGTTCGTCCCGCCGCTGTTCGGCGACGCGGTCGGTCTCGACGACATCGCCGTCGAGACCCGCGTCCGCATCGAGCGCTTCCGCTGACCGGCCCCAACCCAAACTGGGTGCAGCTATGCGGCATATGACCGCACAACTGCACCCAGAACGGGATGGGCCGGGTGACGGGGGCCGGTAGGGTCCGGCCGGTGGACGAGGCCGAGGAGCTGCGCTCCGGCATCGTGAGCCTGGTGGGGCGGCCGAACGTGGGGAAGTCGACGCTGCTGAACCGCATCCTCGGGGAGAAGGTCGCCATCGTGTCCGACAAGCCGCAGACGACCCGTCACCGCATCCGGGGGGTCCTCAACCGGTCCGATGCCCAGGTGGTGTTCGTCGACACGCCCGGCATCCACAAGCCGCGCACGGCGCTGGGCGAGCGGCTCAACGCGACCGCCGAGTCGGCGATCGGCGACGTGGACGCCGTGGCGTTGGTGCTCGACGCCACGCAGCCGCTGGGCCGCGGCGACCGGTGGGTGGCCGCCCGGGTGCCCGACGACGCGGTGGTCGTGGTCAACAAGATCGACCGGGCCCGCCCGGCGCAGGTGCTCGAGCAGCTGGCGGCGGCGTCGGAGCTCGACCTCTCGGAGTACTTCCCCGTGTCCGCCCGGACCGGGGAGGGCGTCGACGAGCTGGTCGAGCACCTGGTCGGGCGCTTGCCGCCGGGGCCTCGGCTATTCCCCGACGACGTGGTCACCGACGTACCCGAAGCGTTCTGGGTGGCAGAGCTGGTCCGCGAGCAGCTCCTGGCCGTGGCCCGCGAGGAGCTGCCCCACTCCATCGCCACCCGCGTGACCGAGTGGGAGTGGCCCTACATCCGCTGCGAGATCCTCGTGGAGCGCCGGTCGCAGAAGGGCATCGTCATCGGTCACCGGGGCGAGGTTCTCAAGCAGGTGGGGACGGCCGTGCGGGAGCAGCTCCCCGCCGGGGCCTACCTCGACCTGCACGTCAAGGTCGACAAGGACTGGCAGCGCCGCCCTGCCGCTCTCGACCGTCTGGGACTGTAGGGCGGAGGCTACCGGAGCTCCCGCAGGAAGCGTTCGATCTCGGCGCGGTCCTTCGTGCGGCGCATGCGGGGGAGCGTGGCGACGATCTTGGGGCCGTAGCGGGCGGTGGCCAGGCGGGGGTCGAGCACGGCCACGGCGCCGCGGTCGGTGGCGGTGCGGATGAGCCGGCCGACCCCCTGCGCCAGCAGGGTGGCGGCCCGCGGCACGTCGATCACCTCGAACGCACCCGGTCCGGCGTGCTCGCGGCGTGCCTGCAGGAGCGGGTCGTCGGGGCGGGGGAAGGGGAGGCGGTCGATCGTGACCAGCGACAGCGACGGGCCGGGCACGTCGATGCCCTGCCAGAAGCTCATCGTGGCGAACAGGCTGGTTTCGGGATCGTTGGCGAACCGCTCGACGAGCGCCGGCTTGGGCAGGTCGCCCTGGGCGAGCAGCGGGTACGGGAGGCGGGTCTGAAGCGCGTCGCGGGCGCGGTGCATGGCCCGGTAGCTCGTGAACAGCGCCAGCGTGCGCCCGCCGGCGGCATCGACGAGCGCGGCCAGCTCTTCGATGGCGGCATCGGCCCAGCGGGGATCGGTGGGGCGGGGTAGCCGTGCCGCGCAGTACACAACCGCGTTGGCGGGGTAGTCGAACGGGCTGCCGACGTCGAGCAGCTCGTCGGGCCGTTGGGGGAGCCCGAGGCGGGCTCCGAAGCCGGGGGCGAGCGTGGCGCTGGTCAGGACCGCCGGACGCCGCGACCAGAGCCGGTCGCGCAGCAGCGCCGCGACGTCCAGGGGCGCCAGGCGCAGCAGCGGTGAGCGCTCGGGGCCGGTGACGAACAGGACCTGATCGTCGCGGGGTTCGGCGATGGCGTCGATGTCGTCGAGCAGCGACGTCGCCGCCTGGCGGGCGCGAACGGCACGAGCGCTGGCGTCGTCGCCGGCGCGCTCGGGGGCGTCGCCGCTGGCGCCGGGGACGGCTCGCAGCGCCTCGAGCGCCCGCTCGACGCGGCCTCGTACGGTCGCCAGGGCGTCTGCCACGTCGGAGGGGAGCGGCGCCAGGAGACGCCGGTCGCGATGCGGTGCCAGCACCCCGGCGAGCAGGCCGCCGGCGTCGGCGACCCGCGCCACGGTCTCGTCCGCCTCGGCCAGGATGCCGCGCAGCACCCGGGCGAGGTGCGTGAACCGGCCGGCGGTGACCTCGACGCCACTGGTGGCCGAGATGATGTCCTCGACGAGGTGGGCCTCGTCGAGGATCGCGACCTCGTGTTCGGGCAGGATGGCGTCCCCGCTGGCCAGGTCGAGGCCGTAGAGGTGGAGGTTGACCACGACGACGTCGGCGTCGGCGGCTCGCGCCCGGGCGGCCTCGGCCAGGCAGTCGTCACCGCGTGGGCAGCGGCGGGCGCCCGGGCACTCCCGCGACGTGGTGCTGACGGCGGCCCACGCCGCCTCGGACGGCTCGTGATCGAGCTCGGCGCGGTCGCCGGTCAGCGTCGTGCCGGCCCACTCGGCGAGGTGCGCGAGCTCCTCCGGGTCGGCGTTCTCGGCGAGCCCGTCCAGCTCGAGCTGCTCGCCGCCGGCGCCACCGGGCTCGCCGGCGTTCAGCTCCGCGACCCGTTGCAGGCAGACGTAGTTGGCGCGGCCTTTGAGGATCGCCCAGTCGAAGGGCTGGTCGAGGTGCTCGTCAAGGAAGGGCAGGTCCTTGGTGGCGAGCTGGTCCTGCAACGCCCGGGTGGCGGTGGCGACGACCACTCGCCGGCCCGAGAGGATCGCGGGCACGAGGTAGGCGAGCGTCTTGCCGGTGCCCGTGCCAGCGCGGACGATCAGGTGGCGGTCGTCGGTGACAGCCGCGGCCACAGCGTCGGCCATCCGCGCCTGACCGGGGCGGGCCTCGCCGCCTCCCGGCAGCGCCGACACGACCCGACGCAGGGCTTCGGCGACCTCGGTGCCGCCCATCGGCGGTGACCGTACCTGGCTCATGCCATCGCCAACCGGGGGTCGCCGGTCGTTGCCAGCCGGCGCGCCTCGGCCACGCTGCCGGCGAGATCGGGGAGGGCTCGCTCGACCGGACCCTCGGGCGTCAGGAACGCGAAGACCATGTCGAGCACCGGCTCGCCGGTGGCGTCGGCGACGGCGAGAGCGTAGGAGGCTCCCTGCATGCGGTAGCGCTCGACCAGGGGATCGAGGTCGACGGCGGTGTCCGCTGGGCCGGTCTTGTAGTCGACCACCACCAGGCCGCCGTCGTGCCGGTAGAGCAGGTCGACGTAGCCCTCGAGCGTGCGGGAGCCGTCCATGGGGACGCCGACGTACACCTCGCGCCAGTGCGGACGGGAGGCGGCGGCGACGACCGACGGCGAGCGCAGGGCGGCGTCGACGAGCCGCCGGATGGCGGCCTCGTGACCGCTCACCCCTTCCGCGGCCGCCTGGGCGGCGACCGCCTCGGCGGCGCCGGCACCGGTGGCGAGGTCGATCGTCTGCAGCACGCCGTGCACGGCCCGGCCGATCGCCGTGCCGTACCGGCCCTTCTGCCAGGGGGGCAGGTCGAGGTCGCGGGGCCGCTTGTGGAGGCCGGGGTCGTCGAGCGCATCCGGCCGGCCATCGTCGGTCAGCGCGGTGGCGGCCAGTGTGCGGGGCCGGGCGCTGGCCGCCACGGCCTCGTCACGGCGCCGGCGCCACTCGTCGAACGGGGGGAGGGGCTCCGGCCCGGCGGCGTCGGCGGCGGAACTTCGGGGGGTTGGGCCGCCCACGGATTCCTCGGCGACCTCGAGCTCGGGCGCGGGGGGAGCGTCGGGCAGCCGGTCGAGCACCGATCCGAGGGCGTCGGCGAGCAGCTCGGCGCTCGTGAGGCGGGCGGCGCCTTCGGGCGCGGTGGCGCGAGTGGCCCGGTGCAACGAGACCACCAGGTGGTCGCGCGCCCGGGTGCAGGCCACGTAGAGCAAGCGGATGCGCTCGTCGTGCGACATCTGCTCGTCGATCGGCATCCAGGCCTCGAAGGCCGCCGAGCGGACCTTGTTGCCGACGCGGATGATCGCCGGCGCCTCGGGGGGCCACGCCACCTCGGCCGGGGCGCTGCGACGCTGGGGGCGGGTCGACAGCCCGGCGACGATCGTGATCGGAAACTCGAGCCCCTTGGCGGCGTGCACGGTCATGATGCGCACCGCGTCGTCGTCGGTCTCGGGCAGGACCGCCTCGGCCACGCGGCTGCCCTCGGCGGTCTGCTGCTCGACCCAGGCGAGGTACTGGCGCAGGGAGCCGTTGGTGGCGTCGGTCCAGGCGCGGGCCTGGTCGACGACGAACCGCACCCGCCGCCACAGGTCGCGGGGCCGTCCCTCGGCGTGCCCCAGCTCGAGCACCCGCCGGTCGCGCACGACCCGGTCGGCCAGCGCGCTGGGCGACATCCAGTGCCGCACCTCGTGCATCTGGCGCAGGTAGGCGAGGCCGCGAGCCACGACGTTGTCGGCCGGCACGTCCGCCGGCGGCGGGGAGGTGTGGTCGAAGCGCCCGCCGTGCTCATGTCGCCACCGGAACAGGTCGTCGTCACCGCAGGCGAAGAGCGGGGACCGCAAGGCGGCGAGGACGCGGAGCTCGTCGCTGGGGTCGTCGAGCGCATCCGGCCGGCCATCGTCGGTCAGCGCGGTGGCGGCCAGTGTGCGGGGCCGG
>DASQUY010000305.1:0-2925 GCA_035641055.1 Acidimicrobiales bacterium
TATCCCAGCCGTCCGGGGAAGGCCCTCCGGCCGGCGCTGTGCCTGGCCGCTTGCCGGGCCTCGGGGGACGAGACGAGGACGCTCGGGACGCAGCCGTCGCCATCGAGATGCTCCACAATGCCTTCCTCGTCCACGACGACGTCGCCGACGGCAGCGAGCGGCGGCGGGGGCGTCCCACGCTGCCCGCCGAGTTCGGGCCGGCGCTGGCGCTCAACGCGGGCGACGCGCTCGCCGTGCTCGCCCACCGAGTGCTGCGCCGGCACGCCCGCCGCCTCGACGACGCCACGGCCGAGCGCCTGTTCGAGGAGTTCGACACCATGGCGCTGCGCACGCTGGAGGGCCAGGCCATCGAGCTCGGCTGGCGCCACGACCCGGTGACCCGGCCGACGCCCGAGGACTACCTCGAGCTCATCATGCACAAGACGTGCTGGTACACGACGATCCACCCACTGCGGGTGGGGGCACTGCTGGGATCGGGCGGGCGCGCCGATCTCCGGCCCATGGTGCGGTTCGGGTTCCACCTGGGAGCCGCCTTCCAGATCCGGGACGACCTGCTCAACCTCGTGGGCGACGAGTCGCGCTACGGCAAGGAGATCAACGGCGACCTCCGGGAGGGGAAGCCCACGCTGGTGCTGATCCACCTGATCGGCGCCGCCGAGGGAGCGGATCGCTCCCTCGTGGAGCGGTACCTCCGCCTGCCGCCTGCCGAGCGCACGCCCGGGGTGGTGGCCGAGATCCGGGGGCTCGTCGACGCCTACGGCAGCATCGACTTCGCCCGGGCCTATGCCGCCGGCATCGCCAGCCCGGCGCTCGACGCGTTCGACGCCGCCTTCGCCGCCGCCCGCCCTGGCCCCGACCGGGACTTCGTGCGGGCGCTCGTCCCCTACATGCTGGGCCGCGACCGCTGAGCGCGGTCGGCACCTACCGGTCCTCGTAGAGCGTGATCTCGCCGCCGTAAGAGGCGACCCACACCCGGCCGGTCCCCCGGTCGTAGCTGATGCCGATGGGGTGATAAGCGGTGGGCAGCTCCTGGACCTCGGCCATGTCGGCCGTCGTCACCTTCGACACGGTCGACGAGTCGTAGTTCACGACATAGAGGGACTGCCCGTCCACGGAGATGTCCATGCTGCGGGGTGCTGACCCCGTCGGCACGGACGCCACCACCTCGCCGGTCTGGGCATCGACCTTGGCGACGCGGCCGTCCTGGTTGAGGGTCACGTACAGGAAGGCCCCGTCGGGATCGATG
The DNA here is from genome assembly GCA_035641055.1 of Acidimicrobiales bacterium. Classification (GTDB taxonomy): domain Bacteria; phylum Actinomycetota; class Acidimicrobiia; order Acidimicrobiales; family VFJN01; genus DASQUK01. The sequence goes on from DASQUY010000305.1 coordinate 1,247, forward strand.
ACGATGTGGCGCGGCCCCCCGCCGACGTCCCCGAGCGTGCGGACTTCGAACGAGCCCAGGTCGACGACCTTGATCTCCCGGCCGCCCATGATCGCGACGTAGGCGGTCCCCCCGTCGGGCGACACGGCGATGCCCCGCGGGTAGCGGCCGATGGGCAGCCGCTGCACCTCCCGGCCGGCTGCCGCGTCGATCACGCTGAGGTCGTAGGTGCACCAGTTGGTGACCAGCACGTAGCGGCCGTCAGGCGTCGTCGCCACGTACTTGGGCACCGACCCGACCTGGATCACCTGGTCGATCGTGTGGGTGGCGACGTCGATGCGGTACACGAAGCTCGGGTCGATGCCGCTCTCCGGTGAGCAGGAGTCGCTGCCCTCGCGGCCGAAGCCCGGGCCGTACATCGAGTAGTTGGACGTGTAGGCCTTGGTCCTGTCCGGCGAGAACGCCAGCTCGACCGGCCCTCCCTGCACCGTGCCGGGCGGGAAGCCGGTGATGCCGTAGCGGGCGAGGTCCACGCTGTCGGGGATCGTCGCCAGGAAGTCACCGTTGGCGTCGAAGGCGGTGATGCTGTGGCTGTAGATCATGTTCTGGGCGTAGACGACGCCCGTGCCCGAGGCGACGATCGACTTGGGCGACAGCGGGCCGGTCGCCTCGGTGGCGACGATCGTCCGCAGCTCCTCCAGGCGCAGGCCGGCCGTGGGCGGCAGCGACGGGGCCGTGGTGGTGGTCGTCGTGGACGTCGTCGTGGTGGACGCCGTCGTGGCCGTCGTGGATGGCGCCGTCGATGCCGTGGTCGTCGGGGTCCGGTCGTCCCCTGCCGGCCAGGTCGCCAGGGAGGACCCACCGGCGTCCCGGGTCACCCAGACCCCGGCGCCGACGGCCAGCACCGACGCCGCCATGAGGATCCCCAGCCGGGCACGACTGCCCACGGCCGACAATGGTGCCACGCGGCGCCCCCCTGGTCGTGAACCGGCTCGGCCGGTTGGCGGGACGTCAGTCCTCGACCACGAAGCTGCGGAAGCCGTCCCGGGCGGGCCGCCAGGCCTCCACGTCGAACGTGCCGTCGGGGCACAGGGCGTCGGCTGCGGCCCAGCCCATGGCCAGGGCGTGATGGGTGTTGTCGGGGGTGAAGAGCCCCTGGCGGCCGAAGGTGACGAGCCCGGTGTCTGCGGCCCACCGTTCCAGGGCCGCGAGGTCATGCGCGAACCCCGGCCGGTAGACGGGATAGACGTGCGCCAGCCGCCGGCTGGCCACGTCCACCGGGCGGGGCGCGGGGAGGCCGGCCGCCGCCAGCTCGGCGGCCAGGCGGGCGGCGAGCGTCTCGTCGGAGGCGCCCCACACGTCGTCGCCGAGCCAGCAGGGGATCTCCGCGCAGAGCACCGTGCGGTCGGCGGGATCGTCGGGGCTGTCCCGGTAGTTGCGGGGCTCCGACACCCGGGACGCGACCACCTCGGGGCCGGGGAAGTAGTGGGCGTCGAACTCGGTCCACTGCGGCCGGTCGAGCACCAGGTAGAGCAGGACCATCCCCCGGTGTCGCAGGGCGTCGGCCGCCGCCCGCGCCGGTGCCGGCGGCGCGGGCTCCGCCATCCGGGCCAGCGCCGCCAGCGGGACCGTCGACCACACGTGGCGGGCGTCGAGCGTGGTGCCGTCGTCGAGCGCCAGCGTCCATCCCGCGCTGGCAG
>DASQUY010000306.1:0-2040 GCA_035641055.1 Acidimicrobiales bacterium
GCCCCTCGCGAACCAGTGCCGTCAGCGGTGCCAGTCGCTTCAGGAGGTGCAGGGCGTGTGCCAGCACGCCTTCGGCGACGGCGCGGGTGCCGCTGCCCGGGGTGATCACGACGGCGATGCCGCGCGCGGTTGCCACGTCGAGGTCGACCAGATCGGTGCCGACCCCGGTGCGGGCGAGCACCCGCATCCGCGGGGTGCGGTCGAGGAACGCGGCGTCGACCACCGCGTCCGCCCGGACGATCGCCCCCACCGCCACCGCGAGATCGTCGTCGTCGGGTTCGGGGACGAAGTCGAAGCCATCCCCGAGGACACCGGTGACCAGTGCCGGGTCGACGACGCCGAGTCCGACCACCAGCGGGCGGTCGGGCGTCCGGGCGTCCATCAGCCGACCTGATCCGACGTCGCCGGCTCGCCGCCGTAGCGGGCGCCGGGCACGGCGGGCACCTTCACCCACGACCCGGTGGCGGCCGAGGCGACCGCGGCCGACACGACCTCCGACGCCGAGTGGGCGTCGTAGATGGTGCAGGCGCCGGCCTCGCCACCGGTGACCCCGATGAGGAACTTCTTGGCCTCGATGACCTTGAGGTCGTCGTAGCCCATGCTATTGCCCGGCCCGGGCTGGAACTTGGCGTAGTCGCCGAGGTGGGGGTTGCCGAGGACGGTGGTGTAGCCAGCGTGGGCCCCGCCGCGGCCGATCGCCACCCGCAACTCGTTCATCCGCTCGAAGTTCCAGGTGGCCGAGCCATCGGTGCCGTAGACCTCGATGGTCAGCCCGCACTGCGGTCCGACGACCACGCGGGACACTTCGAGGGTGCCGGCGGCGCCGGGCCCACGAGAGTTCGGTGCGAATCGCGCCAGCACGGCGCCGTAGTCCTCGTTCTCCACGGTGCCCATCTCGCCGTCCTCGATGACGGCGAAATGGGTGCCGGATCCCATCGGCAGGATCGGCCGCTCGGTGTGGATGATCGTGGAGAGGGCGGTGACCTCTGTGATCGGTCCGACCACGTACTGGACGAGGTCGGCGACATGGCTGAGCAGGTCGCCCATCGCACCGCTTCCAGCGAACTCCTGCTGGAAGCGCCACGACAGCGCCCCCTTCGGCTCGGCCGCGTAGCCGTTGAGGAACACCGAGCGGATGTTCGTGATCTGGCCGAGGGAGCCGTCTGCGACCAGCTTGCGGATGTGCTCCACCGCTGGGGCGTGGCGGTAGTTGTAGCCGATCGACGTCGCGACGCCTGCCTCGCGGGCTGCTGCGGCGACCTCGCCGGTCTCCTGCGCGTTGCGGCCGACCGGCTTCTCGATCCAGAACGGTTTGCCGGCCTTCGCCGCGGCGATGCCGATCTCGCGGTGCAGCATGTTCGGCGCACAGATGGAGACGACGTCCACGTCGGGGTCGGCGAGGACCTCGCGGTAGTCGGTGGTGCCGCGCTCGTAGCCCAGGATGTCCTTGGCGTACTCGACGCGATCGGGGGCGGTGTCGGCGACGGACACCAGCCGCGGCCGCAGCCCCAACTCCGGATACACCGACGGCACCGCCTGGTAGGCGCGGGTGTGCAGCTTGCCCATCCAGCCGACGCTGATCCGGCCCACACCGATCTCTCGGGCTTCAGTCATGATTGAACTCTTTTTCGCAACGTAAAGTGGAAGGGGTCAGCCGAGCCAGAGCTGCTTGGACAGCCCGGCCTCGTACTCGGTGCGCAGGCGCTGGACGGTCTCGTCCTCGGACACCTCGGAGGGAGCGACGTCCCACCACGCCCCGGCACCGGGCAGGTCGATGTGCGGGATGACCGGCACGACGATGACGACCGGGCCCTGGTGGCCGCGGGTCTCGTCCAGCGCTGCGCGGACCTCGTCCGCGGTGGTCGCGCGGACCGCTCGGGCGCCGAGCCCCTGCGCCACCTGCACCAGGTCCACCTCGAGGTAGTCCCCGTCGAGCCGGGGCTGCTGCTGGGCGGCCTTGTCGCCGGCGAGGTCGAGCGACCCGGTGCGGTAGCGGAACTCGTTGCCGAACTCGCGGCCGTGGCGGCCCATCTGCAGCCG
>DASQUY010000307.1:0-11273 GCA_035641055.1 Acidimicrobiales bacterium
TCCGACGGTGACCGGGCGGCGGCCGCCAAGGGGTTGATCGACGCCGATGACCTCCGGATCCACCTCCTCGCCCTCGATCCCGACGCCTACCGGCTGGCCTACGACGTGGTGAGCAACCAGGTGCTGTGGTTCGTCCATCACGGGCTCTACGACCTGCCCCGGGCGCCCGCGTTCGGACACGACCTGCGGGAGGCGTGGGCGGCGTACCGCCACGTCAACGACGCCTTCGCCGACGCCGTGGCCGAGGACGCGCCGGACGGCGCCGTCGTGCTCGTCCAGGACTTCCACCTCAGCCTGCTCGGGCTGGGCCTCGCCGAGCGGCGCCCCGACCTCGCGGTCGTGCACTTCAGCCACACCCCGTTCGCCACCCCGACCTGGCTGCGGGTCCTGCCCGAGCAGGTGGCCGGCGAGCTGCTCTCGGGTCTGGCCGCCCACCGGGCGTGCGGGTTCCACTCGGGCCGGTGGGCCGACGACTTCCTCGCGAGCTGCCGGGCGACCCTGGGGCTGGACCCCGCCACGTTCGTCTCGCCCCTGCCCGCCGACGCGGACGACATGCGCCGAGTCGCGGGCTCGCCGGACTGCGACCGGGCGCACGCCGAGCTCGACGACGTCGTGGGCGACCGGGCGGTCGTCGCCCGGGTCGACCGCATCGAGCTGTCGAAGAACCTGCTCCGGGGCTTCGCGGCCTACGACGCCCTGCTCGAGCACGAGCCGGCCCTGCGGGAGCGGGTCGTGTTCCTGGCGTCGGTCTACCCGTCGCGCACCGGGGTGCCGGCGTACATCGAGTACCAGCGGGAGGTGGAGGCCCTGGTCGCCCGCATCAACGACCGCTGGGCCACGCCGGGGTGGACGCCGATCGTGTACGACACGAGCGACGACTTCCCGCGGTCGGTCGCCGTGCTCCGGCGGGCGGACGTGCTGCTGGTGAACCCCATCCGCGACGGGCTCAACCTCGTGGCCAAGGAGGCCGCCATCGTGAACGAGCGGGACGCGGTGCTCTGCCTGTCGACCGAGGCCGGCGTCTGGGACGAGCTCGGCAGCGCCGCCGTGGCCGTCAATCCGTTCGACGTGGCGGGCACGGCCGACGCCTTGGCGGCGGCGCTGGCCATGGACCCGGGGGAACGCCGGGCGCGGGCCGGGGACCTGCGACGGCTGGCTGCGGCGCGGCGCCCGTCCGACTGGCTGGCCGACCAGCTCGCCGCCGCCGATGCGGCGAGGGACTAGCGAACGCTCATAGAGCCCGGAGGCACGGGTGAACGGATTCCGTTCGCTATTGCCTCGAGCCCGCCGCACCGTTCGTCATGGCCTCGGGCTGGTCGCGGGATCGGTCGGCGTCAGGCGTCGGGACGAGCTGGCGTAGGAAGTCGAGGACGCCGTCGGGCCCGTCGACGACGAGGTCGGCCCTCTGCGTCAGCTCCTCGGGCGCCTCGGGGCTGGCGACCCCGACCCGCAGGACGTGCAGCCCTCGAGCCTCCAGCCGGTCGAGGGCGTCGAACGCGGGCAGGTCGCCGTAGTCGTCGCCGACGAAGCACACGGACCCGGTGTCGGCCACGAGACCCTCGACGACGGTTCCCTTGTCGGCGGCGATCGGTGGGTGCAGCTCCAGCGAGCTGCGCGCCGGGCGCACGACGAGCCCCGAGCGCGCCGCCTGCGTCGCCGCCCACTCGGCCACGGCCGGCTCGAGGTCGGAGTGCCCCCGGTAGTGCAGTGTGAGCGACAGTCCCTTGGACTCCACCACCATGCCGGACGGCCCGCGATCCTGCGAGCAGCGGACCACGTCCTCGACCGCCTCGCGCCAGGCGCCGGCGCCCGGAAGGTCGGCGTAGGCGTCCTCGCGCACCGACTCGAGCCCGTAGAGGCCCGAGATCACCATGCCGGCGGGCAGGAGCGGCTCGAGGAACGAGACCGGGCGGCCCGACACCACGGCCACGACGGCGTAGCGCCGGGTCAGCGCAGTCAACACCTCCGCGGCTCCGGCCAGCAGTCGGGCGTCGGCCGGGGTGTCGACGATGGGCGACAAGGTGCCGTCGAAGTCGAGCACGACGGCGGCGCGGTCGGGCCGCTCGACGAAGGGAGCCAACACGCTCGCCGACGGTCGCGATTCGTCCACCACCCCGGCACGCTATCCCCGGGACGGAATCTCGAGGCAAGGCGGTCGGCCCGAGCGAGGTCGAGGAGATAGCAGCCAAGGGGGTGGGTGATGTCCTCGGGCGCACCCGGGGGCCTGAGGGGGCCGCCAGACTCAGCCGGGGGTGGCGATGTCGGTGCCGAGCAACACGACAACCTGGGCACCGGCGGGATCGACCGGCGGAGGTTCGGGCATCCCGGCCACCCCGTCGGTGGGGGCCCCGAGGCTCTCGGCGAGCGCCCGGGCCTCCGGCTGGAACCCCTGGACGAACAGCACCTGCGTCGCATCCAGCAACTGGCCCTCGGGCGCGTTGGTCGGCGTCGCCGTCTGGTAGCCCTCGGCCGCGAGCTGGTCGGTCCTCGCCCCGGCGGCGCCCGTCACCCCGGAGGCGTTGGCCACGAGGACCGTCACCTCTGCCGGCGGGCGGGGCGGCGGCAGGGTCGTCGTCGTTGTCTGGTCCTCCTCGCCACCGGTGGTGTCGGTGGTGTCCCCTTCGTCGGCGGCGGTCGTCTCGGTGGGCCCGGTGGCCGTCTCGCCGTCCGACGCCGAGCTGTCCTCGAGGGCCCGCAGCAGGAACAGGCCCAGCACCACCGCCGCCGCCAGGAGCACGATCCCCCGGGTCGGGTTGGAACGCGGGGGCATCGGTCGGTCGGTCGTTGGCGGCCGTTCAGTCTGCATGCCCGGGGCTCCTCATCGGGGTGGTGCCGCGCTCGAAGCGGGCCCGGCGACGCTGGAGGCGCGTGCGGCGCAGGCGGCGCACGACCAGCGGGTCGTAGGTGGCGGCGTCGGGATCGTCGACGAGAGCACCCAGCAGCTGGTAGTAGCGGGTCGGCGACAACCCCAGGTGCTCACGGATGCCGGCTCCCTTCGAGGACGGCAGCATCCACCAGCCCCGCTCGAAATCGAGGATCGCCCGGTCACGGTCGCTCAGGCCCACTCGGACAAGGCTGGCGTGGGGGCCACCCCATTGCAAGCACCCTCGGCGCGCGCCGCGTCCCACCAGGGTGTCAGAACGGCGCCGATAGCATCATGGGTCGGCCCTGAGGGAGGAGCTGATGTCCGACATCGCCCAAGTCCACCGCCGAGCGCTCGACGCCACGGGGCGCATCGTGGCGCAGATCCGTCCCGACCAGATGACGCACCCCACCCCCTGCGAGGACTGGGACGTGCGGGCGCTGCTCAACCACGTCGTGTCCGGCAACCTGTGGGCCGCCGAGCTGGGCCAGGGAGGGACGATCGAGGGGGTCGGCGACCGGCTCGACGGCGACCTGGTCGGCGACGCCCCCCACGACGCCTACGACCGCTCGGCCGCCGCTGCTGCCCAGGTCTTCGAGGCACCGGGCGCGCTCGATGCGCCCTGCGCCGTCTCGTACGGACCGGTGCCCGGCTCGGTGTACGCCGGTCACCGGTTCATCGACGTGCTCATCCACGGCTGGGACCTGGCCAAGGCGACCGGCCAGGACACGACCCTCGACCCCGAGCTCGTCGATGCCTGCTTCGAGGTCCTCGAGCCCGAACTGGACGCGCTGCAGGGCAGCGGCGAGGTGGGCGAGGCGGTCGACGTCCCGGCGGATGCCCCTCCCCAGACCCGGCTGCTTGCCCTGCTCGGCCGCCACGCCTGACCCCATCCGTGCCGCGGCGGCACGGCGATATCGTCACAGCGCCGCCGGAGTAGCTCAGCTGGCAGAGCAGGCGCCTTGTAAGCGTCAGGTCAGGGGTTCAAGTCCCCTCTCCGGCTCGTCGCTGTTCTACCCCCGCCGGCGGGCGACCTCGTAGCAGGCGAGCGCCGCGGCCACGGACACGTTGAGCGAGCCCAGGTGGCCGTGGAGCGGGACGGCGACGAGCTGGTCGCAACGCTGACGGGTCAGGCGGGAGAGCCCCCGGCCCTCGCCGCCCAGAACCAGACACACGGGCCCCTCGTGCCCCGCCAGGTCGTAGAGCGACGTCGGCGCCTCGCCGTCGAGGCCGACGACTTGCACCCCGGCCTCGCGCAGCCGGGCGAGGGCCGACGGGATCCCGCCGACCACGGCCATGGGCAGGTGCTCGACGGCGCCGGCGGCCGCCTTGGCGGCGGCGGGGGTGACGTGGACCGCGCGGTGACGCGGCAGCACGACGCCCGTCACCCCGGCGCACTCCGCCGAGCGCAGGATGGCGCCCAGGTTGCCGGGGTCGGTGACCCCGTCGAGCGCGACGAGGAACGGCGCCTTGGCGCCAGCGTCGCCCGTCCGACGGCCCCCCGTGGCGAGCTCGTCCAGGTCGGCCTCGGGGAGCGGCGCCGCCAGGGCCAGCACGCCCTGAGGCGCCTCGGATCGGGCCCGCGCCGCGAAGCGCCCCTTCCCGACCGTCTCGAGCGGGACCCGGCGAGACTGCGCCAGCTCGCGGATGTCGTCGAGGATCGGGGCCTTGTCGCCCTCGTGGACCATCCACACCTCGCGCACGCGTCGAGTGCCCGCCAACAGCAGCTCGCGCACCGCCTGGCGCCCCTCGATCTGGTCGCCCCCCGGGCCCCGCCGCGCTCGGGACGCCGAGCTCGCCCGGCCCCGGCGGCCAGCGGGGACGGCGTCGGGCCGGCCGCGGCGGGTGACGCGGGTGGGGGGCGGCGGCTTCCGGCCCGCGAACCCACCGGACCGTCCGCCGGGACCGCCGGGCTGCCGCCGGGAGCGACCCGATCCACCGCCGGAGCGGGGCCGTCCCGGCTGTCCCCGCGGCGGGCTCATCCGTCCGCCTCCCCGGAGCCCGTCCCGGCGCGCCTGACCAGGGCCACGGCGAAGCAGGCGATCCCCTCGGCGCGACCCAGGGCGCCCAGCCCCTCGGCCCGCTTGCCCTTGACCGTCACCGGGGCGCCCACCGCCTGCCCCAGCCGGGACTCCATGGCGGCGCGCTGGGGGGCCACCTTGGGCCGCTCGAGGACAACGGTGCAGTCGACGTTCCGGGGCGACCAGCCGGCAGCGCGGACCTCCGCCGCCGCCCGCCGGAGCAACTCGACGGAATCTGCGCCCGCCCAGGCGGGATCGCTGTCGGGGAAGCGCTGGCCGATGTCGCCGAGGCCCGCCGCCCCCAGCAGGGCGTCGGTGACGGCGTGGGCGAGCACGTCGCCGTCACTGTGCCCGGCCAGGCCGGGCGCCTCGGCGTAGCGCACGCCGCCGAGCACGAGCGTGAGGCCGGGATCAGCTGAGAACGGGTGCACGTCGAATCCCTGGCCCACCCGGATCTCCGGGGGCTCGCCGGTCCCGGTCACGGCGGCGGGTCTCGCGTGGGCTCGGGGGCGTCCGCGTGTCTGAGTAGCGTCTCAGCCACCAGCAGGTCGACCGGGCGGGTGATCTTGAGGTTGGCGGGGGCGCCGTCCACAACGATCACCTTGCCACCCTCCGCCTCCACGAGCGACGCATCGTCGGTGGCCTCCGCCTGCCCGGCGTGCGCCCGCCGCAGTGCTGGCGCCCGGAACGCTTGCGGGGTCTGCACCGCCACCAGGTCGTCGCGGTCGACGGGCGCGCCCGAGCGGCGCCGGAGCGTGTCGGTGACCGCCACGCCGGGTACCGCGGCGTCGGCGCCCTGGCGCACCCCCTCGACAACCCGCGCGAACAGCGCCGCGGTGGCCAGCGGGCGGGCGCCGTCGTGCACGACGATCACGTCGGCGTCGTCGGGCACGGCGGCCAGCCCCGCCCGGACCGACCCTGACCGGGTCGCGGCCCCAGCCACGATCGCGTCGGGGGCGTCGGGCGCGCCGGCCTTGCTGGCGGCCGCCAGGGGTTCGCCCAGCCGGTCCGGCGTTACGACTACCACGACCCCGTCCGCCACCTGGCGGGCGGCGGCGAGCGACCAGTCGAGGACGCGGCGCCCGCCGAGCGGCTCGTACTGCTTGGGCCGGCCGAACCGGCTGCCGGCGCCGGCCGCCACCACGATCGCCCACACGGATGCCATCTGAGCCGGAGGCTACCCGGGCGCCTTCCAGCCCCCAGATCTCGCACCCGGGCCGGTGTGCCGGCCCCCTGAACCGGACGAACGGCACACACCTCATTATCGTTCCGGGTGATGAGCCCTACCGAGCTGCTCGCCGATGTCGACCTGTTCGCCGATCTGACCCCCGGCGAGCTCGAGCAACTGGCCGCCGCCGGCGCCATCGAGGACCTGCGGCGCGGCGACGTGCTGTTCCACGAGAACGACGCCCCGGACAAGATGTACGTGGTCACCTCGGGCCGAATCGCCATCGCCAAGCGATCGATCGACGGGCGGGAGTCGGTGGTCGCCCTGATGGAGCGGGGCGACCTCTTCGGCGACATGGCGTTCTTCGAGGGGCTGGGCCGGTCGGCCGAGGCGCGCGCCCTCGAGCCTTCGCAGGTGCTGGCCATCCCGTTCGGGCCGATCCGCAACATCTACGAGAGCCGCCCCGAGCTGCTGTGGGGCGTCGTCGCGCTGCTGGCCGGGCGGTTGCGCACCATGGACGTGGCGCTCGCCGACTCGGTGTTCCTGGACGTCACCGGCCGCACGGCCAAGCGGCTCATCGAGATGGCGGCCGGGTCGGACGAGTTCACGATGCCGATCACCCAAGAGGAGCTGGCGGCCATGGTCGGCGCCTCGCGTGAGCGGGTGAACAAGGCGATCGCCAGCTTCGTCCGGCTCGGCTGGATCGAGCAGTCGGACCGGCGTTACCGCATCACCAACCGCGAGCAGCTCGAGCGCCGGGCCCGATAGCCGGCACCCTTTTCCGTCAGCCCCCGGCGTCGAGGAAGGCGAGCACCCGACGCCAGGCGTCGGCGGCGTCGTCCTGCCGGTGCGCCGGGCGGTCGGGGTCGTGGACGAAGCCGTGGTCGGCCCCCTCGTACCGGACGACCTCGACCCCGGCGGACTCCAGGGCGTCGACGTCGGCGGGCGGCACCCACGGGTCGGCGGTCCCCACGATGGCGAGCGTCGGGCAGCGATCGGGGGAAGCCAGCGCCTCGAGCGGCTCGCTCTGGGTGGGGCTCCGCCACTGGTCCGGCACCCGGACCATGCCGTAGAAGGCCGCCGCCCGGTCGAACCTGCCGGCACCGGCAGCCTTGAGCGTGTACATGCCGCCCATGCAGAACCCGATCACGCCCATGCGGTCGCAGCCGGTGGCATCGGCCGCCGCACTCGCGTCGCCCAGGATGCGGGCGTCGTCGAGCGAGCCGACCGCCTCCAACCGCTCCGGCACCGTCAACGACTCGCGGCCAGCCCACGGCTCGAAGGCGCACACCGCCCACCCCTGGTCCTTCGCCAGCCGCGCCACGAGATCGTCGAACAGCGGCCGCAGTCCCCCCATGTCCGGCACGACGACCAGCCCCCTCGACGGATCCGGCCCGCCCGGCCGGGCGATCTCTGCCGGGGTCCCCGAAGGCAGTGTGATGCGCATGCCCGGGGTTCTATACCAATTTCGCTAGCTGTAGCGGTCGAGGATGCTGGTCTCGGCGAGGCGGGACAGGCCTTCCTTGATCGCCCGGGCCCGCGCCTCGCCCACCCCGGTGACCTCGTCGAGGTCGTCGATGGTGGCGCGCATGATCTTCTGGAGGGTGCCGAACCGGCTGACGATGCGTTCGATCACCGACTCCGGCAGCCGGGGGATCCGCGCCAGCAGGCGGAAGCCGCGGGGCTGCACGTGCGCGTCGAGGTCGACGGTCGTGCCCGGCAGGTGCAGCCGTTCGGCCACGCCCTTGAGGTCGAGCAGATCCTCGGTGCCCATCGCCGAGAGCGCCGCCATCGCCTGGTCGAGCTCCCACTCGGACTCTGGGCTGAAGTAGTCGAGGATGACCAGGCGGCGGTCGTCCTCGACGCCACCCATCAACTCCTCGAGCTGGAGCTCGACCAGCCGCCCGTCGACCCCGAGCTCGACGATGTCGCCGCTGATCTCGTCGGCGATGCGCCGCACCATCTCGGTGCGCTGCAGCACGTTGACCACGTCACGTACCGTGACCAGGTCCTCGACCTCGAGGGCGGAGAGCGCGGCCGACACCCCGTCGAGGCGCTGGCGGTAGCGCTCGAGCGTCTGCAGCGCCTGGTTGGCTCGAGTGAGGAGCCGGGGGATGGTCTCGAGCGGGTGCTTCTCCTCGCCCACGTACACGGCGATGATCGACATGTCCTCCGACACGGAGATGACGGGGACATTGATCGAGCGCGCGACCCGCTCGGCGGTGCGGTGTCGGGTGCCGGTCTCGGAGGTGGGCACGTTGGGGTTGGGCACTAGGTGGACGTTGGCCCGGGCGATGCGGCTGGAGTCGCCGGCCAGGATGATGGCGCCGTCCATCTTGGCCAGCTCGGACAGGCGCTGGGGGCTGAAGGCGGCGTCAAGGAGGAACCCGCCCGAGCAGATGTTGAGCACATCCGGGCCGTCACCGACAACGATGAGCGCCCCCATGTTGGCCTGGAGGATCCGGTCGATGCCCTCGCGGAGGGGAGCCCCGGGCGCCACGGCGGCGAGCGCGGCCCTGAGCTCTGCACTGGACCGGGCAACCACACCCCAATGGTAGTGGCCTGGCCACCGGGCTGGTGACTCGCAGTGTGCGTGAACGAGCACGCGTGGTGCCGAGGGCCGGAGGACCGCGCCGCCGCCCGGAGCACGAAGAGCACGGAAGGCACGGAGACCAGCAGGACAACCACCAGGGCTAGGGAGATCACCGGGATCACGACGCCCACCTCTCGATGGCGCCCGTCGGAACCGCTGCCGGCGCCGACGACGCCGCGCCGGTGAGGCGCAACGCCTCGCGGACGGACGATGACCGACCTAGGCGCATGCCGGCCGGGGGCGGGGGCGCCGAGCGGGGCACCAGGGCGTGGGTGAAGCCGAGCCGGGCGGCCTCGCTCAAGCGCCGTTCGGTGCGGTGCACCTGGCGCAGCTCGCCGCCAAGCCCCAGCTCGCCGCAGGCGACGAGGTCGGGGGGCACGGGCCGCTCCCGTGCCGCCGATGCCACCGCCAGCGCGACGGCAAGGTCGACGCCCACGTCGGGCACCCGCACGCCCCCCGCCACCGCCACGTGCACCTCGTGCCGCCCGAGGGGCAGCCGGGCGTGGCGTTCGAGGACGGCGAGCACCTGGGCCAGGCGCCCGCCGTCGATGCCCTGCGCCGTGCGCCGCGGGGTCGCCAGCTGGCTGGGCACGACCAGCGCCTGCACCTCGACCAGCAGCGGGCGGTGACCGTCCAGCACGGGCGCCACCACCGAGCCCGCGGCGCCCGGCTGCCGGTCGGCCAGGAACAGGGCGCTGGGGTCGGGCACGCCGACGAGCCCACGCTCGCCCATCTCGTACAGCCCCAGCTCGTGTGTGCCACCGAAGCGGTGCTTCACCGCCCGCAGCAGGCGAAGCGCGTGGTGACGCTCGCCGTCGAAGGCCAGCACGGTGTCGACCAGGTGCTCGAGCACCCGGGGGCCGGCCAGGCCACCGTCCTTGGTGACGTGGCCGACCATGACGACGCTCACGCCCCGGGCCTTGGCCTCGGCCACGAGACGATGGGCACAGCCCCGGACCTGGCCCACCGACCCCGGGGCCGAGCCCAGCTCGGGATCGAACACCGTCTGGATCGAGTCGATGGCGACCACGTCGGGCCCCAACGCCTCGATGTGGGATAGCACCTGGGGCAGCGAGGTCTCGGCCACCAGCCACAGCGCCGGTGCGGTGACGCCCAGGCGCTCGGCCCGAAGGGCCACCTGGCGGGCCGACTCCTCGGCGGTGACGTACAGGCAGGACCGGCCCTGGGCCGCCTGGTCGCCCAGCGCCTGGAGCAGCAGCGTGGACTTACCGACGCCCGGCTCGCCGCCCACGACGGTGACCGACCCCGGCACGAGTCCGCCGCCGAGCACCCGGTCGAGCTCGCCGTCCCCGGTGGGCACTGGCCGGTCCACGTCGCCCACCGCCTCGGCGATGGGGATGGGTGTCGACGCCGCGGTGGCGGACGGGGCGATTCCCACCGCGGGTACTACACGCTCCTCGACCAGCGTGCCCGTGGCATCGCAGGCGGTGCACCACCCCATCCACTTGGGCGCCTCGCCGCCGCACTCGGTGCAACGGAAGACCGTCTTGGGTCGGGCCATACGCCAACCGTAAAGACGGGGTGTGACAGGAACCGGGGCCTCTGGCGGTGCCCCGGTGGGATCACCCGAGGTCATGGGTTCCGCTGACGGGAGCCTGAGCTCATAGGTTCCGGATCCGGAACCTATGACCTCGGGCTCGGCTGGACGGAACCTATGACCTCGGGTCTGGGCGTGCCATGTGCGCGGGCGGAGGGTCAGTCGTTTCGGCCGGGTCCGCGGGGTCGGCCGGGTCAGCGGGTTCGTTCGGGTCAGCGGGTTCGTTCGGGTCGTTCGGGTCGGCAGCGTCGGTCGGTTCGGCCGAGTCGGCGGCTTCGGTGGGCGCTTGAGAAGCCCGGCGGCCCTGCCAGGCCCGCGCCCCCAGGAGCGCCGCCAGCGCCAGGGCAGAGAGCGCCGCCGCCGCCAGCCCCACCACCCACCAGTCCCACACCGTGCCCGACGCGTCCATCTCGACGGGCTCGCCGCCGAGCACGGGCGTCCAGACCGACCCGTCAGAGCCGTCACCCGGCAGGTCGGCCGAGATCTCCAACATGAAGACCTCCGCCAGGGGCTGGCCCAGCTCCTCCTCGATGGCGGCGGCGTCCCGGCCGAGCGCCTCCCCCTCCAGCGCTGCCGCCAGACCCTCGTCGCCGAACGCCTCCAGCCCCGCGCTCAGGTCGGCGGTGCCCTCGAAGCCGAAGCGGGTCCGCGCGAAGCCGGTGCGCCGCTCGACGGCCAGGTCTCGCAGCGGGCCGCCATCACCGGTGATCTCGGCCAGCACCCGATCGGCCTCCTCCGGCGTGCCGAAGGTCTTGCGGGCCCGGATCCACACCAGCCCGTCGTCGCCACGCGCCGGCTCGGCCACGTCCCAACCGGCGACCCGGAGGTCGCCGGTGCGCACCAGCGCCGCCAGGTCCGCCACCCCCGAGGCTCCGTCGCGGTCGAGGTCGGGCAGGCGCCCCACCGCCTCGTCGTCGAGCCCCACCGCCACCTCGACCGTCCCCGAGCCGTCCTCCGCCACATCGACGGCGACCGACGTGCGCACCTCGCACGCCGTCGCCACCAGCAGGACGGCGGCGACGGCGAGGTTGGGCCCGGCGGGAAACCGGCGGCGGGTCAGCCTTCCGCCG
>DASQUY010000308.1:0-2983 GCA_035641055.1 Acidimicrobiales bacterium
GGTCACGCAGGTTGAGGAACCAGGCGGGGTGGTGATCGTCGCCGCCGCGCGACGCGACGACCACGATGGTCTCGCCCTCCTGCACGGGCACCGTCAGCATCACCGTGCGGGACCGGCCGCTCCGGCGGCCTGTCGTCGTCAGCTCGAGCGCCGGCATCCCGAGAACACGCCAGCCGGCGCGGCCACCGCTCGCCTTGAGCGCGCCGCGGTGGACCCGGTTCATCGCCTTGAAGAACAGATCGGTCGGCATGGACGAGCACGATACGGGGATCAGGCCCCGCCGAGGTAGGACTCGTCGAGGAGGGAGGCGAGCGTCTCCAGCGGTGCGCCCGCCCAGTCGTCGGCGATCCGCTCGCCCTCCTCGCGTGCGGCCTGGAGGGCCCGGTCCCGCGTGAGGACGCGGGCGACCTTGGCCACCCGGCAGGCGATCTCGAGCGTGTCGGCCAGGTCCTCGCCGGGCGCCACGGCGCGGAACACGTCCAGGTACGCCCGGCGGGCCCGCAGGAACCCGGGGTCGTCGAGGCGGGCGCCGAGGTGGCGCTGCACGAACCCAACGGGACGAGCATGGCGGCGCACGGGTGAGCGACGACGCTGTCATCCCAGTCGTAGAACCGCGCCCCGCCAACGCCGTCGCCGAGGATGTCCCAGGGGTGGAGGTCGTTGTGGTCGAGGCTGGCGGGCAGCCGCGACGCCGCCAGCCGCTCGCACCACGACGCCACCGTCGCCCCCATGGCGGCGACGCGTCGGTGCATCTCCCGGAGGTCGGAGCCCCGCTGGCCGTCGAGGGTGGCCGCCGTGGCCTCGAGCGCCTGCTCGAACCGTTCCGGCATCACGACCGGCATGTCCGCCACCCCGAGGGCGACGAGCTCCTCGACGTGGGACGCCAGGTCGAGCTGGAGCCGGCCGTAGTGGACGAGGGCGGCGACGAGTGCCTCCGCCATGTCGGCGCCCTCGGCGCGTTCAGCCAGGGGCGGGCCGCCGTCCGGGAGGACGATCCAGCCGCGCCCGGGGTCGGTCGCGATCGGCGTCAACACGCGGTCCGGGGCGATGTCGGCCAGGAGCTCGTAGAGCCCGACCCAGAGGGTGCGCCGATAGGCGCACCCGTGGCCCGAGCGACCCGGCGCCGCAGGCGCCAAGAGCGGGAAACACGCAGACGCAAGCCAAGACGAGGCGTAGCTATCGGCTCACGCTGCCTCGGAGGCCGTGCCCCGACCCGCCGCTTTCATCCACACCACGCCCTCGGCCGTCGGAGCCCGCAGCACCGTCGCCCACGGCCGCACGTGCGGTTGCTCGACCTCGCCCCGTCGGTCGATGCTGGCGGCGGCGAGGTGCTCGTCCAGCCACGACACGGCGGCGTCACGCCACTCGGGCGACGACCACGCGGCGGTGCTGTGGCTGACGGCTCCACGCGGGCCGCCCCGGCCGGCCGGGCGGTCACGACGCGAAGTCGGGCATGGCGGACCGTGCGGACTCGCTGCGCCCCTTGGGCTCCTCCCACTCCTCCTGGCGGCCGAGGGCGGTGAGATCGAGGAAGTAGTAGGAGCCCCCGGTGGACTCGAGTCCGCGGGCGTACTGGGAGTACGTGTGGAACACGCGGCCGTCGACCTGCAGGAAGCAGCTACGGCCGGGCATCTCGAAGGGCTGCTCGAACTCGAAGAAGTCCGATCCTCGGGCCTCGAACTCGGCCTTCGTGCGGTAGTTGTACTGGCCCGGCGTCACCGACTCGTCGATCGTGACCCCGAAGTCGTAGTTGAAGTCGCTGCCGAACGAGGAGTACCAGGGCAGGTCCCAGCCCTTCTTGGCCTTCCAGCGCTCGAGCTTGGCCAGCGGCGCCCGGGACACCAGGGCGTACGTGGTGTCGCGGACGTGCAGGTGCTCGACGAACCCGGGCGACAGCTCGTCGGTGCCGGCCGTGCAGCTCGGGCAGCCGTCCTCCCAGTCGGGGTGGAACATGAAGTGATAGATGATGAGCTGCGGTCGACCCTCGAACATGTCGATGAGGCGCACCTTGCCCTGGGGTCCGTCGAAGACGTAGTCCTTCTCGATCTCGACCATGGGGAGGTTGCGCCGTTCGGTGTTGAGCGCATCCCGCCGGCGGGTGAGCTCCTTCTCCTTGGCGAGCAGCGCCGTGCGGGCGGCCAGCCACTCGTCCCGGGTGGCGATCCTGGGCAGGCTCATCGCTGTCTCCTTGCCTCGGCGGTCTGGGGGTCGGGCGGGTCGTTCCCCGACCGAGGTTGAGACGAAGCGGGGCGCTCGAACTCATCGACGCCTGGGCTCCTCGCATTGTGCCAACCTGGCCGCGTGGCGCAGACACCGGAGGGGGCGATGAGCGCAGACTGGCCGCGTCCCGTCGTGCACTGGGAGATCGAAGCGCGGGATCCCGAGCGCCAGCGGGCCTTCTATCGGGACCTCTTCAACTGGGACATCGGTGACGGTCCGATCATGAACATCGCCGCGGGCCTGGGTGGTCCCGAGCCCGGCCCGGCGGGACACATCCGCCAGGGCGACGCCCCGGGTGTACGTCTGTACGTGCAGGTGCGCGACCTCGACGCGTCCCTGGTGCGGGTCGGCGAGCTCGGGGGCACGGTGATCTCCGGACCGTTCGACGTGCCCGGAGGGCCGACGATCGCGCCGATCAGCGATCCCGAGGGGAATCCCCTCGTGCTCGTGCAGCAGTAGACCTCAGTCGAGGTCTCGGTCAGTCGAGGTCCCGGTAGCGGCGGACCTCGAGGGAGCTCCGGTCGACGAAGGCCATGAACTCCTGGGCGGTCGGGTCGTCGTCCCATCGAGCCGCACAGGTGTCCGCGTCCTCGGCGGTGCCCCACAGGTCGATGACGATCCACACGCCGGCGCGATCGCCCTGCCCGCGTGCCGTTGTGCGGCGGAGGAGCCCCGGCTGCTGGTACGCGAAGTCGGACTGCAGCCGCTTGTCGACCGCCAGGAAGGCGGCCTCGTCGGCCCCGTCCACGAGTCGGAACGTCAT
>DASQUY010000309.1:0-6009 GCA_035641055.1 Acidimicrobiales bacterium
CCGACCGCCCCTCGACCTCACCGAAGAACCGATCGCACAGCGCCCGGATCCGGTCCTCCAACCGGCTGACCGCCCGCGGCGTGAACGAGCGGTTGACGACCCTCCGGGAGATGTCGTGGCTCGGCGGGTCGCTGAAGATCATCGAGCCCAGCTCGCCGGTCGCCAGCGGCCCGTCGGCATCGGGTGCACCGGGCTGGATGATCTCCAGCACCGTGCCCCTCGCCGAGCTGTACGTCTCCCAGTCGAGCAGCCCGTCCAGGACGTCCTGGTAGCGGCTCAGCGCGTAGAAGTCGTGCCGCGGGTTGTAGTACAGGGGCGCCTCGTCGCGGAGCCGCCTCCAGGTGGGATGCGGGTTCCTGTCGATCTCGTAGTCGTACGGGTTGTAGACGAGATCCTCGGGGACATCGGGTCGCGTCCGGGCCACGGCAGCGCCTCAGTCCGAGAGCTTCAGCGTGTTGGCCGGCCACTGCGGCCGGTAGTAGCCGTCGAAGTGCAGTTCGCCGCCGCGCAGCTTGCGGATGGTGAGGAAGTCGCCCTTGTAGCCCTTGTGGTCCCACGGGCCGAACTGGATGTAGCAGCCCGGCCCCCCGTTGGTGGCGGGCATCCAGCGGATCATCTCCAGCCCGCGCGTGACCTGCGCGGGGATGGGGATGGAGGCGTTGGCGATCCCGTGCATGGCGGCCCGGGCGGTGTCGTAGGCGAGGGCGACGACCACGTTGCGGGTGCGGCGTCCGAACCGCGCCTCCATCCGGTCGACGAGCGCCTCGTAGTTGGGATTGGCGCCGTCCTCTCCGAGCTGGTCGACCCCGTGCCACCCCTCCAGGCCCTGCGCCCAGGCGTTCGAGTTGGAGTAGAACATGAACGCCGTGCCCATCACCCGCGGCGGGTCCCAGCCGGTCGCCCGGAAGGCGTCGGCGAAGTGGAACGTCGAGTAGCCGTAACCGCCGTAGTAGATGCCCTCGGTCCCCATGTCCCGCATGGCGCCGAGATGGTCGGCGAGGTCGCGCGGGTTGGGCTCGAGCATCACCTCGCGGGTGATCGTCAGGCCCAGCCGCCGGGCGGTGTCGCGGAAGTAGTCGGCGTAGTCGCGCCCCGACGAGCCGGCCTCCCAGAACATCCCGACCCGGCGCAGGTCCTTCTGCCACAGCCAGCTGGCGCACATGACCGCCTCGGTCGGGATGTCCCCGTTGGCGACCGTGAAGCAGTGGTCGCTGGCGAACCGGTGGGCGCCGGTCCAGCCGATGACGGGGACGCCCACCTCGTTGACGGTGTCCTGCAGGGTGAGGCTGTTGTCGGAGATCAGCGGGCCGAGCACGACGACGCACCCCTGGTCGACCAGCCACCGGTAGCCCCTGATCACCTTCAGGTAGTTCTCCCGCGGCAGACCCCGGGCGTCGGCGACGACGAGCTCGACCGGGCTCCGGCCCCAGACGCCCTCGTTGAGGGCGTCCTCGATGGCCAGGATCGTCGGGTCGAGCCAGTCGGCCAGGAGCTGGCCGAGGTCCATGTCCACCAGCACGCCGATCTTGACCGGTTCGAACGGGTCGCCCTGGGTCCTGATGCCCCGGGTCGGCGGGTACGTCACGATCGGTTGCACCGCCTTCTCGCCGACGGCGCCGCCGCCCTCGTACCACCGTTCTCCCTCGCCGCCGGCGCCGGCCTGGTAGGCGGTGGTGCCGTGCTCGACGTTGGTGACCGCCCGCGACTCCTCGGCGATGCCCCAGTCGACGGGCGCCGGGAACAGCCGCTCGGCGACGCCGAGGTCGGGTCGCTCCTCCGTCATCGCTTCCCCTCCCCTACTTGGTCAGGCGGTGGCCTGTTGTGCGAGCTGCCCCAGGCTCATGCCCTCGGAGTCGCCGAACCGGCCCTTGTCGTAGGACCGGACCGACACGTCGTGGCCCGCCACCTCGTCCCGCAGCGCCCGCACGGTGCACGTCTCCTTCGGCCGGTGCGCAAAGGGGTCGAACCGGTACCAGGCCATGGCGTTGGTGTGCGTGATCTTGTCGATCTCGGCACGGGGCACGTCGAACCGGGTGGCGACGTCGGCGAGCTCCTCCGGCGCCGTGGGCCAGGACGAGTCGGAGTGGGGGTAGTCCTGCTCCCAGCACATGTTGTCGACGCCGATCTGGTGGCGCAGCTCGACCCCGACGGGGTCGGCGATGAAGCACGTGAGGATGTGGCGCCGGAACACGTCGCTCGGCAGGTCGCCGCCGAAGGACTGGCCCGTCCACCGGTGGTGCATGTCGTAGGTGCGGTCGAGGCGGTCGAGGAAGTACGGGATCCAGCCGGTCCCACCCTCCGACAGCGCCACGCGCAGGTCCGGGTAGGTCTTGAAGACGCGGGACCAGACGAGGTCGGCGGCGGCCATGCAGATGTTCATCGGCTGCAGGGTGATCATCACGTCCATCGGCGCATCGGGGGCGGTGACGGCGAGCTGCCCCGACGAGCCCAGGTGGATGTTGAGGACCGTGCCCTCCTCGACGAGGGCCCGCCACAGGGGGTCCCAGTGGTCGCTGTGGAAGCTCGGGAGCCCCAGGGTCGCCGGGTTCTCGGTGAAGGTCAGCGCGTGGCACCCCTTGGCGGCCACCCGGCGGACCTCGGCGGCGGCGAGCTCGGGGTCCCACAGCACCGGGAGCGCCATCGGGATGTGGCGACCGGGGTAGCTCCCGCACCACTCGTCGATGTGCCAGTCGTTGTATGCCCGCAGGGTGGCCGCGGCCAGCTCCTTGTCCTCGGTATTGAGGAACAGCCGGCCCGAGAACGACGGGAACGACGGGAAGCACATCGACGCCAGCACGCCGCCCGCGCTCAGGTCCTTGACCCGCTCGTCGATGTCGAAGCAGCCCGGCCGCATCTCGTCGAACGCGGTGGGGTTGATGCCGTACTCCTCCTTGGGGCGGCCGGCCACCGCGTTCAGCCCGATGTTGGGGATCGTGGCGCCCTCGAACACCCAGACATCCGACCCGTCCGGGGTGCGCTCCACCCGGGGGGCACGATCGGCCAGGGCCCGGGGCAGGCGATCGTCGAACATGCCGGGCGGCTCGACCACATGGTCGTCGACGCTGATGAAGATCAGGTCATCAGGTGACATAGTCCGACTCCATTCCGGCCCTATTGCACTGAACGACCTTCAATTTTACTGAACGAGGTTTTGTTGGTCGAGGGGTCGCGGGCCCGCCGTCAACCGAACGTCTGCCGCTCGTGCGGCACGAGCTCGCCCTTCTCGAGGTGCTCGGCCCGCGAGCGCAGCGCCGGCCCGATCGAGTCCACGCCGAGCATGAAGATGAACTTCTCGGCCCGGATGCCGTCGATGACCACCCGGGCCAGCTCGTTGAGGTCCTGCCACGGCAGCTCGTAGCCGCCCTCCCGCGCCCGGGCCTCCAGCTTCTCGACCGTCATCGGCTCGGTTTTGCGCGGCACCTCGCGGGCCAGCTCCGGCGGGCGGGTCTTCTCGGACTCCCACAGCCCGGTCCGCAGCAGCCCGCCGGACGGGTAGAAGATCGAGGCCTTCAGCTTCGTGTTCTCGGCGTCGAGCTGGCTGGCGAGGCACTCGGTGATGATCGTCACTGCCGCCTTGCTGGCCGCGTACGGCGCCGCGCTGGGCAGCGGCGAGATCCCACCGTCGCCGGACGACGTGTTGACGACGTGCCCTTCGTCCCCCGACCCGATCATCCGGGGCACGAACGCCAGGATCCCGTGGACCACCCCCATGACGTTCACCGAGTGGACCCAGCGCCAGTCGTTGACCGTCGTCTCCCACACCAGGGAGGAGGGGGCCCCGACCCCGGCGTTGTTGCACAGGATGTTGCACGAGCCGAACGTCTCGTAGGTCCTGTCCGCCAGCGCCTCCACCGACCCTGGATCCGTGACGTCGGTGGGCACGCCGAGGACGTCGCCCCTCGACGCCAGCTCCGACACCGTCTGGTCGAGGAGCTCCCGCTGGATGTCGGCGATGACGACCTTGGCACCGACCGCGAGGAACTCCTCGGCGAGGGCCCGGCCGATGCCCCCGCCGCCCCCGGTGACGACGGCGACCCTGCCCTCGAGATCCTGCATGGCTCCCCCTCGTGCCACCGAAGTTTCCGAAACGCGTTAACAATCGCAGCGGGGAGCGCGCCCGTCAACCTCCCCCGACACCGGAGGCTCGCCCCGGCCACCCAGATCTCGCAGTTAGGCTCGCTTCGTGCCCACTCCAACCCGCCGAGCACCCGAACGACCGTCACCCCGCGCCGATGCTCCGACCGAACGGCGGCGGGTGGGCCGTCCGCCCAAGCTCGATCGACAGATGATCGCCCACGCCGCCCACGAGATCGGCCTGCGTGACCTCACCATGAAGGCCGTCGCCGACCGGCTCGGCGTGAGCGTGCCCGGCCTGTACCACCACGTCGCCGGCAAGAGCGATCTCATGCGGCTCGCGGCCGAGTACTCCGCCAGCCGCACCGAGCTTCCCAAGGACCGCGGCCAGCACTGGGCGATCTGGCTCTACGAATGGGCCCACTACAACCGCGACGCCTTCACCACGCAGCCCGAGCTCCTGACGCAGTTCATCGAGGGGGCGATCGGTGCCGAGCGCATGGCGGCCACCTACGAGGCGGTGCTGACCCGCCTGGCCGCCGAGGGTTTCACGATCCCGGAGGCACAGGCGGCGTACGCCACGGTCAGCGAGTTCGCGGTGGGGGCGGCGGTCGCCGCCATCCGCGAACGACGGACGGCGGCCGAGGGGCGCCCGGCAGCCGCCGAGCTCCACCGGGTGCTGGCGCAGAGCGACCCCGACAGCTTTCCGCACGTGCGCCAGATGCTCGCCCACAACACGACCAGGACCGTCGACCGCTTCCAGGAGGGGTTGCTGCTGATCCTGCGGGCCATCTGCGAGGACCGGGGCGAGAGCTGGCCCGCCGTGCGGGCCCGGCTACGGCGCCGGGCGAGGGCGGCCTGAGCCACCGCGGTGTCCGGGTCGAGCCGGTGGCGGCAGCGGCGCGGACGACCATCGCAACGCTCCGTGGTCGCCCGCCCCGCCCATGCTGACGCAGAGTGGCTTGACGTTAATTTGACCTTCGGGGTGCTATACGTCCCGCTGGTTCTGTACGCGTCCCGCCGAGCGGATGGATGCCCGCTCGGCCAGAGAGGGGGCAAAGCCGTGAGGATTCGCCGAGCTCTTCGATTCGCCGCGGCCACGATGGCCGCCGGTGCCCTGACCATGACGGCCGCGGCGCCGGCCGGAGCCCAGGAGCCCCTGGGTTTCGAGGTCGATAGGACCGAGGGCGTGGCCGGGGATGTTGTCACCGGCCAGGTCGACGTCGCCGATGTCGCCGAGCACTGCACCACCGACGTCGCAGCGTTCCAGGCCAGGTTCGACGAACTGCTCTCGGGCCCGTACGCGAACGGCCTTCCGGAAGGAGAGCTCTTCGACCGATTCTTCCCGACCGGGGAGTTCGACGACATCGAGAACCACGCCCAGGTTGCCTACCTGGCCACCGGCTTCGTGGTGCTCGGCCTTTCGTTCGACCCCGCCCTCGCCGAGGAGGCGTTGCCGCAGACGTTCGTGATGACCTTCGCCGACATTGCCACCCAGGAGCCCGTGGGTGAGCTGGGCAACTTTGATCCCGACACGGGCGAAGGCTCGGTGACCGTGCCCGACGTCGAACCCGGTCTGTGGGCCGTCGCCGCCGCCTGTGTCGGGCCTTCCCTGGACCTGGAAACGCTCGAGGCCGGCATTCGAGAAAACGGTGAGTTCCTCGAGGGGCTCGGCGCACCGGCAACTGATCTCCTCTCGGAGGAGTTCGTGGCCTTCATGCGCGAGTTCACCGGCAACGAGGATGCCGACGAGTTCGACCTGCTGTTCGAGTTCCTCGGGCAGGTCGGCCCGACGCTCCTCCAGCCGATCGTGCAGCAGGATGCGTTGGGTGTGCAGCTGTTCAACGTCCTGCCCGACCCGCGGGACCTGATCGCCGACGTGATCGCCGACATCGACGGCCTCGTCGCCGACGGCGAGCTGAAGGTGGGGCAGGC
>DASQUY010000310.1:0-7957 GCA_035641055.1 Acidimicrobiales bacterium
TGCCGCCCGCGGCCGAGGCCGAGCTCCGCCCCTATCCCCGCCTGCCGCTGGCCACCCGGCTGCGGCCCGCCCGGTCGAGCGAGGACCCGGCCGCGGCCGGCGCCCGGCTCCGGCTGGAGGCGTGGGGAACCTTCGCCGACCTGGCCGCCCGCCTGGGCCTGCCGGCCTACGGGCCGCTGACGCTCCCGGCGGACTACCGCTGGTAGCGCGTGGTTCGCTCGAGCGATGCCCGGTCCCAGGCTCCGAGGTCGGCGGCCGCGTCGTACGTGGCCTGGAGGAACTCCAGCACCAGGGCGTCGGGGTCGGGGGCCGTGCGGACCGTCCGGTACGGGAGGATGAACTCGCCCAACCCGGGGGCGTAGCGGGCGTCGCCGGGTACAGGCCAGTCGGCGAAGCCGTCGGGCTCGGGATAGGCGTAGGCGTAGAAGGAGCCCTCCTCGCTGCCGCCGGGCCAGAACCCGCAGCTGCTGAGCTCGTGGCTGTAGGCCTCGTGCATGACCCAGTCGGGGCAGTTCGGTACCCCGCCCCCGTGCGGCGGCGCCGGGCGGCCGGAGAACCGGGTCGTGGCCAGGTCGAACGCGCCCCAGAAGAAGTGGACGGGGCTGGCCTTGCCGAGGAACCGGGCCCGGAAGCGCCGCAGGAGCCGATCGGCCTGTACGAGGGCCAGCCAGTAGCGGGTCATCGCCTCGGCGTCGTAGCTGGCATGCTCGGTGTCGTCGGCGAAGGGGATCGCGGTGGGGACCTCGACGGGCCGGGCCAGGATGTCGACCCGGGTGCCCAGGTCGTCCAGCGCCGCCATGGTCTCCGCGTAGAAGCTGGCCACCGACCGAGGCTCGAGCGCGACGGACCGCCGTTCGCCGGTCGTGGAACGGATCGCCAGCTCGTGGTCGCGGAAGTCGAACTCGATCTCGATCGACTGGTCCGGGCCGTGGACGAGAGCGGTGGTCAGGCCCCGCGCCGAGACATACAGGGGCACCTGCCACCAGTGGTTGACCGCCGGCTCGAGCGCCAGGCGGACCTTGCCCACCACCTGGGTCCACATGTGCACGGTCTCCCAGGTCCGCTCCCAGCCCGGGCCGCCGATCGTCGGCCAGGGTTCCATCGTCAGCGGCGACGGTGGTCCGGGCGCAGGTGCGGGTTGCCGCGGAAGTGGGCGATCCCCGGCAGGTCGGTCCCCGGGCGCACGACCTCGTCGATGGCGTCCAGCGTGTCGGCGTCGAGGGTGACGTCGGCGGCGGCGAGGGCGTCCTCGAGCTGGTCGGGCGTCTTGGGCCCGATGATCGTGGCCGTGACGGCCGGGTGGGCGTCGACGAACGCCAGCGCCAGGTGGGTGAGCGACAGGCCGGCTCGCTCGGCGACGGGCTGCAGGGCCTCCACGGCGTCGAACTTCGCCGGCGCGGATGGGTCGTCGGCGACGCTCCGCGGGTAGCGGGCCCCGCCGCCCGAGAACCGCGACCCGGCCGGCGGGTCCTCGCCCCGCCGGTACTTGCCGGTGAGCCATCCCCCGGCCAGCGGGCTCCACGGGATCACCCCCATGCCGTGCCGCTGGCAGGCGGGGAGGATGGCGTCCTCGACCATGCGGGCGAAGATCGAGTACTGCGGCTGCTCGCACACGAACCGCTCACGGCCCCGCCGCTCAGCGACCCACTGGGCCTCCACGATCCAGTCGGCGGGGAACGTCGAGGACCCGAGGTAGCGCACCTTTCCCTGGCGCACCAGGTCGGTCAGGGCGCCCAGGGTCTCATCGAGGTCGGTGTCCCAGTCGTGCCGATGGCACTGGTAGAGGTCGATGTAGTCGGTCCCCAGCCGGCGGAGGCTGTCCTCGACAGCCCGGACGATCCACCGACGCGACCCACCCCGCTGGTTGCGGTCCCTGCCCATCCGGTTGAAGCACTTCGTGGCCAGCACGACGTCGTCGCGGCACCCCTTGATCGCCCGGCCGACGATCTCCTCGCTCTCCCCCATCGAGTACACGTCGGCCGTGTCGATGAAGTTGATGCCGGCATCGAGCGCCCGGGCGATCATCCGCTCGCACTCGTCGTGGTCACGGTTCCCGGCCGCCCCGAACATCATCGCCCCGAGGCACTGGCTGCTGACCTCGACCCCGGTGCGGCCGAGCTTGCGGTACTGCATGCGCTCGTTCCCCCGTCTCCGTCGGTCCGGCGAAAATCCTCGTACGCCCCGGGGACGTACTACCAGTCGACGGCCTTTCCGGCCGAACTGGGGCCCGCGCGGCCAAGTGTCCGGAGGGGCACGCGCGTATTGCGGAGGGAGAAGCACATGCGAAGGTCATTCGTTGCAGCACTGGTGCTCGGCGCCGTGGTCTTGGGGTTCGCCCTCCCCGCGTCGGCGGGCGACAACTTCGTGGCGCCGATGTCGGGGGACGAGGAGAATCCGGCGGTCGACACCCAGGCGACCGGTGTCGCCACGATCAAGTTCCGCGACGACGGGCTCGTCTTCAAGGTCAACGTGGCCAACATCGACGATGTGTTCGCTGCGCATATCCACTGCGGCGCCGTGGGCGTCAACGGTCCGATCGGGGTGACGCTGTTCATGGGCGATCCCGCCAGCGTGAACGGG
Source organism: Acidimicrobiales bacterium (assembly GCA_035641055.1). GTDB lineage: Bacteria > Actinomycetota > Acidimicrobiia > Acidimicrobiales > VFJN01 > DASQUK01. Next base: position 2,581 of record DASQUY010000310.1, read on the forward strand.
ACCCTCGCCAGCGGCGTGGCCACCGCGCCCGATGCCGGGAACGACTGCGGCTGGGCCGACCTGGGTGATGTGCTCGCGGCCATCGAGAGCGGCGACGCGTACGTGAACGTCCACACGTTGGCCAACACCGGAGGCGAGATCCGCGGGCAGGTCAGGTAACGACACCGGGCGCCCTCCTGGTGCGGCCGGTACGGTCGTGCCGGTGGCGAAGGCTCCGGCGACCGAGGTGCAGGCGGGCGGGCGCACGGTCCGGATCTCCAACCCGGATCGCGTGTACTTCCCCGCCACAGGGGCGACCAAGCTCGACCTGGTCAACTACTACCTCGCGGTCGGGCCAGGGATCGTCAACGCCCTGCGGGAGCGGCCCTGCATGCTGCACCGCTTCCCCACCGGCGTCGACGGTGAGAAGGTCCACCAGAAGCGGGTGCCGGCCGGGGCCCCGCCGTGGCTGGAGACGGTACGGGTCCACTTCCCGCGCTACGGGTTGCACGCCGACGAGCTGTGCGTGACCGAGCTGGCCCACGTGATCTGGGCCGTGCAGATGTCGACCGTCGAGCTGCACCCGTGGAACTCGCGGCGCGCCCACGTCGAGAAGCCGGACGAGTGGCGGATCGACCTCGACCCCATGCCGGAGTGCCCACTGGCCAGGGTCCGGCGTGTCGCCCGTGTCGTGCACGAGGTGCTGGACGAGCTCGGGGCGGTCGGCTGGCCGAAGACCTCCGGCGGCAAGGGGATGCATGTCTACGTGCGCATCGAGCCGTCGTTCGGGTTCGCCGACGTGCGCCGCGCCGCGCTGGCGTTCGCCCGGGAGGTCGAGCGTCGTGCCCCCGAGGATGTGACGACGGCGTGGTGGCGCAAGGACCGTGACCCGGCGGCGCTGTTCGTGGACTACAACCAGAACGCCCGGGACCACACGATGGCCGCCGCCTACTCGGTGCGCGGTTTCCCCGAGGCCACGGTGTCGACGCCGATCACCTGGGACGAGGTCGACACCGTCGAGCCGAACGACTGCACCATGGCGACCGTGCCGCGCCGCTTCGCCGAGCTCGGCGACCTCCACGCGGGCATCGACAACGCGGTCTTCGCCATCGACGAGCTGCTCGACTGGGCCGCCCGCGACGAGCGCGCGGGCGTCGTCGATGCCGGGCCGCCCGACGAGGTCGAGTGAGACCCCCGGTCACGGGTGCGAGAGGCAATAGCCGCCGTTCGCGAACTCTGGAGGCAATAGCCGCCGCCAGCGGCGGTTATTTCCTCGAAAGTCCCGAACGGCGGTCATTGCCTCACGGGGACGGGGGTTGGCCCCATGTACACCGGCTGACCTCAGGCGAGGCCGAAGGCGGGGGCCGGGGCCCTAGATCCGGGACCCGCGCCGCGGACTGCAAGACTGGCTCCGTGTGTTGCGAGGCTTTGGAGACGCTGAAGCTGCCGGCGGAGGTGATCGAGACCCTCGCCTCCTACCGTCGTCTTCTGGCGGAGCGCAGCTGGGATTGGGGCGACGAGCAGGTCGACTTCTTCCGCCTGTTTCGTTTCGCTCAGTTCGGCCCAGTTCTCGCCGAGCTCGGGCCGACCGGCGACTGGGCCGGAGCCGTCCGTTCGGTGATTGGCGCCAGCGTCCCCGGCGGCATGGTGGCGGTGCGGATCGATGCGGGGGGTGGGCTGAGGGTCGATGTCGGCCCGCCGCGGATCGCGATCGCGGGCCGATCGGTGGCGATCGACGTCATCATCGACTCGGCCGCCGACAGCGATGTGACCGTCGCGGTGGCCGGGCACGACATGCGAGTCGCCCCCCACGGCGCCGCGGTCGACACGATCGAGGTCGACGGGGCCAACCCGGACTTCACGGTCTCTGCCGACGGCCAGGTGCTGACCGTCGACGGCGCGGTCCGAACGTCACCCGGGGCCGTTCTCGAGCTGCGGTCCTCCCGCTGCGCCCGCTGGTCGGTTACCGACGCCACCGGTGGGGCCTGGTTCCCCGACGGGGTCCTACCGAAGTGGGACTACCACCACCGGCCGTTCTTCCACGGCCACGACATGGCGTTGGCGGTACCGGCCGGGGCGCTGCAGGTGGCATGCACCAGGGGCTTGGAGTTCGAGCAGTCCCACTTCGAGGTGTCCCCGACTTCGGGCGAGTCGGTCATCGTCGAGTGTGACCCCATCCGCCTGTTCGACCCGGCGGCCGACGGCTGGTATGGCGGCGACCTCCACGTCCACATGAACTACAGCGGCGACCTGATCTGTTCGCCGGCCGACGCCGCCCGCATGCAGCTCGGCGAGGGACTGCACCTGGTCAACCTGGTGGCCGCCAACTGCCTCACGTCGCTCGTATACGACCGGGCCATGCTCGAGCAGTTCTGCGGCATCGACCTGCCGTGGTCAACGCCTGAGGTGGTGGCGCAGATGGGCGTCGAGTACCGCAACGACCTACTCGGCCACGTGCACGCCCTCGGTCCGAGCGCTCCCCCGAGCCGCTACTACACCGGCCACGATCGCTCCGATCATCCCGAGGACTGGCCGCCGAACAGGGCAGGCTGCGAGGAGCTGCGCGCCCTGGGGGCCACGGTCGGCTACTGCCATCCGGCGGCCGCCGCGTTCCCCGACGGCGGCTCCACCCGCCGTTTCTTCCGCACCCCCCGGTCGGTCGAGGCCCGCGAGCTGGTCGCCGATGCGGCTCTGGGCGTGGTCGACTCCGTCGATCTCATCTCTCCGTCCAACGACGAAGGTGCCGTGTTCCTCTACCACCGCCTCCTGTCGTGCGGCCTGCGGCTGGCCGCCACCGCCGGTACCGACGTGTTCCTGTCGTTCTCCCACAGCGGAACCTTCTCCAACCCGCCCGGTTGGGGCCGGGTCTATGCCCACCTGGACGACGAGGAGCTCTCGATCGAAGCGTTCAAGGACGCCATCCGAGCCGGCCGCACCGTCGTCACCAACGGGCCGTGGCTGACGCTCGACGTCAACGGCAACGGCCCGGGGTCAGTGCTCGACCTGGCGGCCGGCGACCCCCTGGCGGCCAGAGCCCGTGTCCGCGGCCCGGGCGCCGAGACCCTGACGCTGGTCGGCCCGGACGGCGTCATCGCCGAGGGTGACCCCGCCTCCGAGGTCCGGTACGAAACCACCATCGATGCGCCCACCTGGATCGCAGCCGTGGCCCGGGGCCCCAGCCACCCCCACACGCTCGACCAGTCCGTCCTCGCCCACACCACTCCCGTGTACGTCGACATCGCCGGTCAGCGAGTCGCCCGGGCGGCCGACGCCCAATGGTGCCTCGACTTCCTCGACACCCTCGAGACCTTCGTGAACGACCACGGCCACTTCCATCCGGCGACGCGCGACGCACACTACGGAGACCTCGTCGCGGTCATCGACGAGGCCCGAGCCTTCTACCGCCGCGTCGCCGCCGCCGCGATGCGCTGACCATCCGCCGAGAACGTCCGGGTCGGAGGATCTAGGCGAGGCCCGGACCGGGGGCGGGGACGCGTTCCAGCGCCGAGTCAACCGCGCCGAACCGCTCGTCACCGGCGTTCCAGTCGGCGGCCGCCCGGTCGACCTCGTCGCGGGTGCGGGCGACGAAGTTCCACGACATGAGGATCGGTTCGGGGAACGGCTCGCCGCCCAGCAGCATCACCCGGGCCGGCCGGTCGGCCACCAGCTCGAGGTCGTCGCGGCCCGCCCCCAGGTAGGCGAGGACACCCGGACCCACGAACCGGCCACCGACCGCCACCGCGCCCTCGAGCACCACCAGCGCATGCTCGAACGCCGCCACCAGCGGCACGACGGCCGGGCCTCCCGGAAGGGCGAGCTCGGCCCCCACGAGCGGGGTGTCGGCCCGTGCCGGCGACCGCTCCCCCGCCACCTCGCCCACCAGCACGGTGGCCACGCCGCCGACGACCTCGACCCGTGGCAACGCCGCGTGGTGAGCGAACCCCGGTGGGCCGTGGCGGGTGGGCTCCGGCTGGGCGACCCAGAGCTGGATGCCGTGCAGCTGGTCGATCCCGCCGGGCTGCTCCTCGGCGTGGGCGACGCCGTGCCCGGCGGTCATGAGGTTCAGTTGACCGGGGCGGATCGGCTGCTCGCTGCCCAGGCTGTCGCGATGCACCACCTCGCCCGCCACCAGCCAGGTGACCGTGTGCAGGCCGATGTGTGGGTGCGGGCCGACCTGCATCGACGCCGGGGGTGACGCCGGACCGAAGTGGTCGGCGAAGCACCACGCCCCCACCGTGCGGCGCGTGCGGCGCGGCAGGGCGCGGCGCACGCCGACCCCGCCGACCGCGGCGGGGCGGGCGGCCAGCAGCTCGACCTCGGGCGCCTCCGGCCGGCCACACTCGGCGGCGGGCAGCGCATCCTGCTCGGTCACGGGTCCGCTCATCAGCTCCACCCTCCCTGCCGTGACGCCTCCTCCACGAGCGTCTGGCGCTGGACCTTGCCCATGGCGTTGAGCGGCAGGGCGCCCATGGCCCAGACACGCCGCGGGCACTTGAACGCAGCCAACTGTGCCCGGCAGTGGCGCACCAGCTCGTCCTCGTCGATCGATCCCGTCGTGGGCACGACGAAGGCGACCACCGTCTCGCCCCACTCCTCGGACGGCGCCCCTACCACCGCCGCCTCGCCCACCGACGGGTGTGCGAGGAGGACGTCCTCGACCTCACGCGGGTACACGTTCAGTCCCCCGGTGATGACGACCTCCTTGGCGCGGGCCACGATCTGGAGGTAGCCGGCGTCGTCGACCGCACCGATGTCGCCGGTCGAGAACCATCCCTCGCCGTCGAAGGCGGCATCCGTCGCCTCGCGGTTGCGCCAGTAGCCCGGGAAGACGTTCGGTCCCCGCACGAGGATCTCGTGGGTGTCCTCGACGAAACCCACCTCGACACCGGGCAGCGGCAGGCCGACCGTGCCCGGCCTTCGCTCGCCCTCGTAGGGGTTCGAGGCGTTCATGAGCGTCTCGGTCATGCCGTAGCGCTCGAGCGGCCGTTGCCGCATCGTCGCCTCGATGGTCTCGAAGAGCGCCGGTGGCAACGGAGCGGAGCCGGACACCGCCAGCCGCAAGGACGCCAGCTCCGGGGCGCGCGGGTCGTGGACGAGGCGCGCGTACATGGTCGGCACCCCGAAGAACATCGTCGCGTCGTGGGCCTGCGCGGCGTCGATCACGTCCGGCGGCTCGAAGCGCGGGAGGACGACGGCCGCCGAGCCGGCGAGCAGGGTCCCGTGGAGGCCGTTGCACAGCCCGTGGACGTGGAAGAGCGGGAGCGCCAGCACGAGCCGATCGTCGGCCGTCCAGCGCCAGGCCAACCTCAGCGCCTCGGCGCCGGCGAGGAGGTTGCCGTGCGTGAGCATCGCGCCCTTCGGCCGGCCGGTGGTGCCCGACGTGTAGCAGATGAGCCCG
>DASQUY010000311.1:0-2959 GCA_035641055.1 Acidimicrobiales bacterium
CCGCCTACGCCAACCGCCGGCGGGTCGTGAGCGAGGACGGGTCGCTGCTCCGTCCCGAGGACCTGGCCCCCGACGGCGTCGTCACGGTCTGGCCCGAGGGACACACCGACGACGCCGACGCTCCGACGCTGCTCATCCGGACCCGCCCCGACCAGGACTTCCGGCCCAAAGCCGGCCGGGAGGACTGGACCGTGGACGGCATCGTCGCCTACTCCAAGCTGTGTACCCACGTGGGCTGCCCGGTCGGGCTCTACCAGGCCGAGTCGGGCCTGCTGCTGTGCCCGTGCCACCAGTCGACCTTCGACGTCCTGCGGGGCGCCAAGCCGGTGTTCGGCCCGGCGGCGCGGTCGTTGCCCCAGCTTCCGCTGGCCGTCGACGACGAGGGCTTCCTGGTCGCCGCGGGCGACTTCTCCGGCCCGGTGGGCGCGGGTTTCTGGGACCGGGGGCGCTGACATGGCGAGCGACGCCGCCACGCCGGCCCCGCCCCGCCGCTCGCCCGAGGGCCTGCTCACGCACCGGCTCGCTCGCTGGATCGACGCCCGGCTGGGGGCGGCCAACCTCGCCCGCACCACCCTCAACAAGGTCTTTCCCGACCACTGGTCGTTCATGCTCGGCGAGCTCGCCCTCTACTCCTTCGTGGTGCTGGTGCTCACCGGCATCTACCTGACGTTCTTCTTCGACCCCAGCGCTAACGAGGTCGTCTACACGGGCAGCTACGACCCGCTGCGGGGCGTCGAGATGAGCGAGGCCTACCGCTCGGCGCTGGAGCTGAGCTTTGACGTGCGGGCCGGTCTGGTGATGCGCCAGATGCACCACTGGGCGGCGCTGCTGTTCCTGGCGTCCATCGTCGTCCACCTCGCCCGGGTGTTCTTCACCGGCGCCTTCCGCCGGCCCCGGGAGATCAACTGGATCATCGGCTGCACGCTGCTGCCGCTGGCGATGTTCAACGGCCTGTTCGGCTACTCGCTGCTCGACGACCAGCTCTCGGGGACGGGCCTGCGCATCGTGCACGGGATCACGGTGTCGATCCCCCTGGTCGGGACGTGGGCGGCGTCGCTGCTGTTCGGGGGCGAGTTCCCGGGGCCCGACATCATCCAGCGGCTGTACGTCCTCCACATCCTGCTGGTCCCGGCGGCGATCGCCGTGCTGCTGACCGCGCACCTGGCGATCATCGTGCGCCACAAGCACGCCCAGTTCCCGGGGCCGGGGCGGCGCGAGAACAACGTGATCGGCCCGCGGCTCTGGCCGACCTATGCGGCCAAGGCGTTGGGCTTGTTCTTCCTGACCTCGGCCGTGCTCGCCTTCATGGGCGGTGTCTTCCAGATCAACCCCATCTGGGTGTTCGGGCCGTTCGACCCGGCCCAGGTGTCGACCGCCAGCCAGCCCGACTGGTACATGGGCTGGCTCGACGGGGCACTGCGGATCATGCCCGGCTGGGAGATCCGCGCCTTCGGGTACGAGGTCCCCAACCCGTTCTTCCCGGGCGTGTTGCTGGCCGGGTTGACGTTCGCCTTCCTCTACGCCTGGCCGTTCCTCGAAGCCCGGGTCACCGGCGACTACGCCGAGCACCACCTCCTGGACCGCCCCCGCCAGCGGCCGGTCCGCACCGCCCTCGGGGTGGCCACGCTCTCGTTCTACGTGATCTGCTTCACCGGCGCCGCCTCCGACGTGCTGGCGGCGACGTTCGGCCTGTCGGTCAACGCCATCCTGTGGACGTTCCGCGGCCTCGTGCTGGCCGTGCCGCCGGTCGCCGGCTGGTTCACGTACCAGCTCTGCAAGGAGCTGTCGGCACGTGACGGCGTGCCGACGGCGTCCCGGGTGCGCGTGCGCGAGATCCCCGGGCGGCTGCGCCGGGGAACGGTGGCGGCCGTCCCGGCCGACCCCGGCCCGCCCACCTGAACGCCGGCTGACGGCCGCCGCACGGCGGCGACAGCCCCGCCGTGCGCGACCCGTGAAGCGCCGGCAACGCGTCGGAGACGGCGGCGTCACGCGGGGTCCGTACGTTCGTGAGCATGCCTGGTCCGAACATCCCCGCCGCCAAGCGTGCCGGCCTCCCCGTCGACCTCGACCGGCTGACCGCCGACGGCGACGGCTGGCTGTCGCCCGAGGAGCGCTACGCCCTCAAGACCCACGGGGTGTGCGCCCAGCTGCAGGACGGCGTCTTCATGGTGCGGGTGCGGATCCCCGGGGGCGTGGCGCCCACCGAGCAGGTCCGGGGCCTGGCCCGGATCGCCGCCCGCCGGGCCGAGGACTGGCTGCACGTCACCACCCGGCAGAACGTCGAGCTGCACTGGGTGGCGGCCCGCGACGTGGTCCCCGTGCTCGACGAGCTGGCCCGCCACGGCCTGTCGACCCGCTCGGCCTGCGGCCACACGGTGCGGAACGTCATGTGCAGCGAGGACGCCGGCGTCGGCCTCGACGAGCCCTTCGACTGCTTCCCCGACGCCCGGCTCGTGTCCGACACGCTCATCGGTCGCTCGGCCGAGCTGAACGTGACGCTGCCCAGCCGCGTCAACGTCGCCCTCGGGGGCTCGCCCCGCTGCCGGCGCGACGCCCTCGTCAACGACGCCGGCCTGGTGTCCACCGTGGTCGACGGGGTGCCGGGCTACGAGCTGTGGGCCGGTGGCAGCCTGGGCAAGGCGCCCGCCCTGGCGGTGCTGCTGGCACCATTCGTGCCCCGGACGGAGGTGCTCGCCGCCGTGGAGGCGCTAATAGATGTGTACGTGGCGCACGGTGACTTCGACAACCCGGCCAAGGCCCGGATGAAGTACCTGGTGGAGTCCCTGGGGGCCGATGCCCTCCGGGCCGCTTGGCAGAAAGCGTTCGACGCCGCCCGCGGGCGACCCCGGCCGCCTGCGCCCGACGTCGAGGTGTTGGCCGAGGCCGACCGGCGCGAGATCCTCCGCCGCGTGCCGCCGGGCGGCTGGACCGCCGGTGTGCGGCCCCAGCGCACGCCGGG
>DASQUY010000312.1:0-8177 GCA_035641055.1 Acidimicrobiales bacterium
GTTGGTGCCCCGCTCGTGGGTCAGCGTCGAGGCGGAGACGCGCCAGCCGGCGTCGACCTCCCCGATGACGCAGTCGTCGGGGACGAAGACCTCGGTGAGGAACACCTCGTTGAAGTCGGACTCGCCGGTGATCTGTCGCAGGGGACGGACCTCGACCCCCGGTGCCCGCATGTCGACGGCGAAGGCCGTGATGCCGTGGCGCTTGGGGGCGTCGGGGTTGCTGCGGGCCAGGCACAGCCCCCAATCCGCGAACTGGGCGTAGGACGTCCACACCTTCTGCCCGTCGAGCACCCAGCCACCTTCGGCGTCGGACCGGCGGGCCCGGGTCGCCAGCGAAGCCAGGTCGCTGCCGGCGCCCGGCTCGCTGAAGAGCTGGCAGAACAGGATGTCGGCACTGAGGATGCCGGGCAGCCAGCGGCGGCGCTGCTCCTCGGTGCCGTGGGCCAGCAACGTGGGACCCACCAGGTTGACCCCGATGCGCCCGACCAGCTCGGGGGCGCGGGCCCGGGCCAGCTCCTCCTGCACGACGTAGTGGGCGAGGGCGCCGGCCCCCCGCCCGCCGTACGCCTCGGGCCAGGTGACACCGACCCAGCGCCCCTCGGCCAGCCGGCGTTGCCAGTCGCGCCCGAACGCCACCTCGTCGGCCAGCGAGGCGTGGCGCGGCGGCAGCCCCGTGCCGTACTCCCAGGGCAGGTTGTCCTCGAGCCACGCCCGGCACTCGGCGCGCAGGCGCCGCTGCTCGGGCGTCGGGGCCAGGTCCACGGCCGTCATCGTAGGCGGCAGAAGGTGACACGGCCGTCAGCTAGCCACTCGAACTTGGTGCAGCTATACGGTCATACGCCGCACAGCTGCACCCAGTTCGCGTTTACGCTCGCCCGCCGTGGACTTCGAGCTGTCCGCCGAGCAGCAGGCGCTGCGGGACGCGGCCGCGGGCCTGTTGGCGGGCCGCTCGTCGACGGACGTGGTCCGCAGGGCCGTCGATCGCGCCGGGGCGCCCGACCCGGACCTGTGGCAGGCGATGGTCGAGCAGGGCTGGTGCGGCCTGGCCGTGCCCGAAAAGCTGGGCGGGGTCGGGCTGGGCTGGGTGGAGGCGGCCATCGTGCTGGAACAGGTGGGGGTCCACGTGGCGCCGGCGCCCGTCCTCGGGCACATGGTGGCGCTCGACGCACTGGCCGACAGCGGCTGGGGACCGCGGTTGATCGCCGGCGAGGCGGTGGCTGCGGCCGCCGCCCGCCTCGACGAGCCCTGCGTGTACGCCCCGGCCGCCGACGTGGTGGTCGTGCCCGAGGGCGACCGGCTGGTCGCCATCGACCTCGGGGATCGCCGCCCGCCTGCCGAGCCCGCCATGGACCTCACCCGCCCGCTCGGCTGGCTGCGGACGGCCGGGCTCGTCGACACACCCCGCCTCGACCTCGGGGGCCGCGCCGCGGTCACCCGTCACGCCGATGTCGCCGCCGTGGCGTATTCCGCCGAGCTGTTGGGGCTGGCGCAGCAGGCGCTCGAGACGGCCGTGGCGTACGCCAAGGAGCGGGAGCAGTTCGGCCGGCCGATCGGCAGCTTCCAGGCAATCAAGCACCGCTGCGCCGACATGCTGGTCGACGTCGAGGGCATGCGCTCCGCCGTCTACTGGGCCGCCTGGACGGTGGGCGACCGTGACGCCCCCGGCGACGAGGCGTCGATCGCGGCCTCGACCGCCAAGTGCTGGTGCAGCGACGCCGCCTCCCGGGTGCTCGCCTCCGCCCTCCAGGTGCACGGCGGCATCGGCTTCACGTGGGAGGACGACCTGCACCTCTACCTCAAGCGCGCCCATCTCGACGCGGTGAGCTTCGGCGATGCGGCCCACCACCGCGCTCGCCTCGCCCGCCTGCTGCGGCACCGGGTCGAGGTCGGCGGCTCGGCGCTCTAACCATCCCGGAACTTGCGGTGCTTATGGGGGCTATGACCCCCGTAACCACCGCAAGTTCGCTGGGAGTGTCAGCGGAAGTCGAAGGCCACCTTGATGGCGCCGGTGTTGCCCTGGTGCACGAGCGCGGTGAAGGCGTCTCGCCACTGCTCCAGCCGGAAGCGGTGGGTGAGCAGGCCCGACAGGTCGATGCGGCCGTCGGCCAGCAGGGCGAAGTAGTGCTCGTAGGCGTGGCGGCGCCTGCCCTCGAAGGTCTCGTCCCCGAAGGCGTTGGAGCCCACGAGGTGCAGCTCCTTGAAGTACCAGGGGGTCCACTCGAACCGGCCCGGCGAGCTCACGCCGAGCTGGACCAACGTGCCCCGCTCGCGGAGCACGCGCAGCGAGACCTCGGTGCTGGCGGGCGTGCCCACCGTGTCGTACACGACGTCGATGCCGCCGGGATAGGCGACGGGCAGGCCCTCCCACGGCCGGCGCAGCGTCGCGCCCGACCAGGCGGCGAGCGCCTCGACCAGCGCCTCCTCCGGATCGGGCGCGAATACCGCGGCCCCGAGGCCGCCCGCCAGCTCGGCCTGGGCCGGCCAGCGGGCGATGGTGGCCACCTCCACGTCGGGGTGAAGCTGGCGGAGGATGGCCGTGGCCGTCGAACCCAGCGCCCCGGCGCCGTACACCACGGCCCGGGCGCCTGGGGCCGGAGGGTGGCGGGTGACGGCGTGGAACGACACCGACCACGGGTCGGCCAGCACCGCCAGCTCGTCGAGCACACCGTCGGGCACCGGGACCGCCATCGTCTCGTGGGCCGGCAGCCGCTCGGCGAAGCCCCCGGTGGCCTCGACGGCGTTGCCGGTGTGGATGCCGGCCGACAGCCGCCCGCTGTGGAAGTTGGCGCAGATCGCGTAATCGCCCCGCTCGCAGGCCGGGCACAGCGGGCGGATGCCCCGGGCGCGGCAGCCCAGGTTCGGGTACAGCACGACCCGCCGGCCCGGCTCGAGGCCGTCCACGCCCGACCCCGCCTCGTCGACGGTGGCCACGACCTCGTGTCCCAGCACCTGGGGGAAGGAGACGAAGGCGGTCATCATGTTGTCGGCGCCGCCCTCGAAGTCCATGAGCACCTGCTTGGTGTCGGACCCACAGATGCCGCAGAGCCGGGTGCTCAGCACGAGCCAGTCGTCGCCCAGCAGCGGCGGGTCCGGCAGGTCGACCAGCGCCAGGGGCGTCGTGGCCAGGTTGCGCAGGAGCCGGGGGGCGTCATCGGGCAGCTCCCACGGCCACGGTTCCGGGTCCGCCATGAACTGGAGGGCCCTCATGGCTCCCGTTCCGGCGCCTCGGCCCGGGCGACGAAGTCGGCGGCGCCCGCCATGAACGCGTCGATGTCGGCCGTCTTGAACTCGGCGATTGCCTTCAGGTCGGGCACGTAGCGCTCGAAGCCGTCGGTCGTCAGCGCCTCGCAGATGGCAGCGGCCACCGTCTCGGGCGGCTCGAGCGGGCCGTCGTAGGGGGACGGGTCGTTGCCCGGCTGATCCCAGATCTCCGTGGCGATCGCCCCCGGCACGATCAGCCGCACCTCGACGCCCGTGGACCACAGGTCGAGCGCCATCACCTCCGACCAGCCGTGGAGGGCGTACTTGGACGCCGCGTAGGCCGCCTCGCGCGGCGAGCCCAGGCGGCCGGCGAGGCTGCCGACGTTGACGATCACGCCCCGGTCGCGCTCGAGCATGTGGGGCAGCACGGCCAGGCTGAGCGCCACAGGGGACAGGAAGTTGGTGCGCATGACGGCCTCGACGTCGCCGGCCTCCAGGCGGGTCACCGGACGCCGCATCGGTCGGGCGGCGTTGTTGACCACGGCGTCGAGGTGGCCGAACGCCTCCCAGGCGTCGTCCGCCAGCCGGGCGGCGGCCGCCGGGTCGGAGAGGTCGACGGCCCACAGACGGTGGTCGCGAGGCGGCTTGCCGTCGCCGGCGGCGCGGCAGGCGTCGAGGACCTCGGCCAGGCGCGCGTGGCGCCGGGCGGCGAGGCCGACAGCGGCACCGCGCTGTGCCAGCATCGGCGCCAGCGCCGCCCCGATGCCCGAAGATGCCCCGGTCACGAGGATGTTCGCACCCTCCAGCGTCTCCAACGTGCCCATGGGACGCCGAGCGTATCTGACGCTCGTGTCACGTCTGTGACTAGGCTCCCGGCGATGCCGGACTCGGACGCCGATGCCATCCGCCGCACCCTGGCCCTCTACTGCCAGCTCTGCGACGACGGTCGCTTCGACGACTGGATCGACCTGTTCACCAAGGACGCCCGGTTCCACGTCATGGGTCGGACGGTCAGCGGGCGCACGGAGATCCTGGCGTTCATGGAGGCCGCCCAGGGGCCGGACCAGCGGGGCCGCCACATGATCTCGGGGTCGGTCATCGACCTGGCGCCGTCCACAGCGTCGGCCTGCGCCTGGACCGACTACGTGTTCCTCGACCGGCGCAACGCCGTCACCTCGATCGGGCGCTACCACGACGAGCTGGTGCGCGGTGACGACGGCCGCTGGCGCTTCGCGCTGCGCGAGGTCGTGTTCCTGGGCGATGCGCCCGAGCTGGCCGGGCCGGCGCCATCTCGGGCGTGATGGCTGTCGACGTCACGGTCGGCATCGACATCGGCACGACCTCGGTGAAGGCCGTGGCGGCGGACGGCGAGGGGCGGGTCGTCGCCCGGACCCGGGTGCCGCGGCCGCTGCGCGCCCGGCACGCCGGCGAGCTGGCGCACGACGCCCGGGCGTCGTGGCGGGACGGGGCGGTCGAGGCGCTGGGCGCCGTGATGTCGTCGGAGGCGGAAGGCAACCGGGCGGTCCGCGGCGTCAACGTGGCGGCGATGGTGCCGTCGCTGTGCGCGGTCGACGGGGAGGGCGTCCCCGTCTCGGACGGCCTGCTGTACGGCGACTCCCGTGGCGCCGGGGGCGACCCGGCCGCCGATCCGGCGAGCTCTGGCGAGCTGGCCCGGTTCCTCGCCTGGCTGGCCCGCGAGCACCCGGACGCCGCCGGCTACTGGCCGGCGCAGGCGGTGGCCAACCGGGCGCTGGGCGGCGCCGGCGCCGCCGCCATCGAGACGACGGTGGCGATGACGGCGGTCCCCCTGTTCGACATGCAGAGCTGGGATCCGGCGGTGGCCGCCAAGGCCGGCGTCGACGACACGGGGCGCCTCCCGCGCATCGTGGTGGGGTCGGAGCCCGTCGGCCGCGTGGAAGCCGCCGGCGGGGCGCCGTTGGGCGGCGGCACGATCGACGCCTTCGCCGAGCAGCTCGTGGCGGGGGCCGATCGGGACGGCGACGTGCTGGTGATCCTGGGGGCGACGCTGATCGTGTGGGCCGTGATCCCCGAGTGGCGCGAGGCGCCGGGAGTGTGGACCGTGCCGCACACGGCGCCGGGCAAGTCCCTCATCGGGGGCCCCTCCAACGCCGGGGGCCTCTTCGTCGGCTGGGTGGATCGGATGCTGGGCGGCCGGAGCGACGAACCCCTCGGGGACCCCGGCCGCGTCCCCGTGTGGCAGCCCTACCTGCGGGGCGAGCGGGTGCCGCTGCACGACCCCGAGCGGCGGGCGTCGCTGCACGACCTCGACATCGGGGTGGGCGCCGCCGCCGTGCGCCGGGCTGCCCACGAGGCATCGGCCTTCGCCGCCCGGCACCTGCTGGACCTGGCGGGCGTCACCGGCACGGCCCGGCGCATCGTCGCCACGGGTGGCGGCGTGCGCGACGCCGCCTGGGTGCAGGCTCTCGCCGACGCCACCGCCCTGCCGGTCGACCCCGTCGCCGTGCCGGAGGGCGCGGCCCTGGGTGCGGCCTGGCTGGCGCGCGTGACCGCCGGACTCGAGGACTCGGCACCGGGTGATGCCGGCCGCTGGGCCAGCTGGGGCCGGCGGGTCGAGCCCGACGCCCAGTGGGCCCCGGGGGTGGCCGAGCGGTACGCCCGCTACCGGGAGCTGGCGGGATGAGCTCATCGACCTCATCCCTCGGCATCAGTGACAACCACGTCGAGCTGGCGGCGACCGTGCGCCGCTGGGCCGAGGCGCGGGGGCTGTTATCACAGGCGCGGGCGACGCTGGACGGCCCGGCCCGAGCGGCCGTGGGAGCGGGAAGCACAGCCCGAGCGGCCGTGGGAGCCGGACACACGGACGAGACCCTGCCGCCCTGGTGGGGCGAGGTGGCCGAGCTGGGCTGGCTGGGCTTGGCGGTGTCGGCCGAGCGGGGCGGGCAGGGTCACGGCCTCGCCGAGCAGGCCCTTGTCCTGGAGGAGCTGGGGCGGTGCTGCGCGCCCGGCCCGCTGCTGCCCACGGTCGTCGCCGCCGTGGCCATCGACCGGTGGGCGCCGGACGCCGACCTGGCCGGACCCCTCGTGGACGGCACGATGGTGGGCGGGTTCGCCCTCGGCGGCGAGCTGGTGGCCGAGGGCGGCGAGGGATCGGCCCGGGTGTCCGGGCGCGTGCGCGGCGTGTGGGGTGGCGCGCGGGCCGAGCGCTTCGTCGTACCGGTCGCTCGGCCGGGCGAAGCACCCGGCGCGGGTTCGGCGTGGTGCGTCGTGGACCGGTCCGACGTCGAGGTCGAGGCGCTGGCCGGGTTCGACCCCACCCGGGGGCTGGCGGAGCTGCGGCTCGACGGGGTCGAGGTGGGCCCCGGGCGGTGGCTGTGCGAGGACGAGGCCGCCGGCGGGCCCGAGGGCCCCGCCCGGCTGGCCGAGCTCCTCGCCAGCGCCGAGGCGCTCGGCGTGACCGACTGGTGCGTGCGGACGGCCGCCGAGCACGCCGCCACGCGGGTGCAGTTCGGCCGACCCATCGGCCAGTTCCAGGCGGTCAAGCACCATTGTGCGGACATGCTGGTGTCGCTCGAAACGGCCCGTGGCGCGGTGTGGGACGCAGCCCGGGCGATCGATGCTGGCGAGCCGGGCGCGGCCCTGGCTCAGGCCGCGGCCGCGGCGCTCGCACCGGAGGCCGCCTTCCGTGCCGCCCAGGACTGCATCCAGGTGCTCGGGGGCATCGGCTACACGTGGGAGCACGACGCCCACATCTTCCTCAAGCGGGCGGCCTCACTCCGGCACCTGCTGCCGGCCCCGGCCGTGGCCCGGCGCCGGGTGGCGACCGCCATGGGCGCCGGGCAGCGCCGGCATCTGTCCGTGGAGCTGCCCGCCGAGGCCGAGGCCTTGCGCGCCGACGTGCGGGCGTTCGTCGCCGACCTGCAGACCCGCGACCGCGCCGCGTGGCGGGCCCGCCTGGCCGACGAAGGCTACCTGGCACCGCACTGGCCCCGGCCCTGGGGACGCGACGCCTCGGCCGTCCAGCAGCTGGTGATCGACGAGGAGCTGGCGGCGGCGAGAATCCGGCGGCCGCACCTCGCGGTCGCCGCCTGGGCGCTGCCGACCATCATCGAGCACGGCTCACCCGCGCAGCGGGAGCGGTTCGTCGGGCCGTCGCTGCGGGGCGAGATCACCTGGTGCCAGATGTTCTCCGAGCCCGGGGCGGGCAGCGACCTCGCCTCGCTGTCGACCCGCGCCGACCGGGTCGCGGGCGGGTGGTCGATCACCGGCCAGAAGGTGTGGACGTCGATGGCGCGGGAGGCCGACTGGGCCATCTGCCTTGCCCGGACCGACCCGGCGGCGCCGAAGCACGACAGCATCGGGTGCTTCCTGGTGGACATGACCACTCCGGGCATCGAGGTCCGGCCGCTGCGCGAGCTCACGGGGATGGCGATGTTCAACGAGGTCTTCCTCACCGACGTCTTCGTGCCCGACGACTGCGTGGTCGGGTCTCCCACGGGGGGATGGGCCTACGCCCGGACCACGCTGGCCAACGAGCGGGTGTCGATGGCGGCCGGCTCGTCCTTCGGGCCGGGGGTCCGGGCGCTGTTCGACCTGGCGGAGGCCCAGGGGTTGGCGCAGGACCGGTTGGTGCTCGACCGCCTGGGCGGCCTGGCCGTCGACGCCCACGCCATCGCAGTGCTGGGGCTGCGCACGACGCTGCGGGCGATCGGTGGGCTGCCGTCGGGCCCCGAGGCGAGCGTGCGCAAGCTGGCGGCGGTGGAGCACGAGCAGGCGATCCAGGAGGCGGGTCTGGCGCTGCTCGGGTCGGAGGCGGCGCTCACCGACGGGCCCGGCGGACCCTGGACGGCCGGCTTCCTCGGCAACCGGGCGCTGTCGATCGCCGGCGGCACCAGCGAGATCCAGCGCAACGTGATCGCCGAGCGGATGCTGGGTTTGCCCAAGGACCCGTGATCCTTCGGTCAGGTACGGCGGGGAAGGACCACCACAGCGACGTC
>DASQUY010000313.1:0-9120 GCA_035641055.1 Acidimicrobiales bacterium
GTTGTGGATCGTGCCGTTCTCGGCGGCGCTCTGCGGACGCGGGAGGACCCGCGTGCCGAGCTTGGCCCCGGTGGTGGCGTCGTAGAAGAACATGCTCTTGTCGTTGTCGGGGTCGGTGGCCTCGCACTCGGGTTCGGCGCCGCCGCCCGGTCCCATCCCGCCACGATGACCTGGCCGTCCCAGGTGAAGCCCGCCGAGTGCCAGCGGCCGTTGGTGCCGGCCTCACCGACGCCGGGCTCGATGATGGTGAACAGGAGCGCCGGATCCTCGGGGCTCCCGCCGGGCGTCCCGTTGTCGCCGATGTCCCACACGTTGATCGTGTCGGCACTGGCGCACGCGGCTTTGTTCACGTCCCCCAGGATCACCGCGGCGTCGTGGCAGCCGGTGCGCACGTCGGTCGTCGGACCGGCGAGGGGCTCCCGATGGATGAGGCTGGCGCCGGCGGGGTCGGCCAGCGGCACGGCGATCACGTCCATGAAGTCCCCGACGGGGTCGTCGTTGGCGCGGGTGCCGTCGACGCAGCCCGAGCTGCTCGAGTTGTTGCTGTAGACGATGAGAGCACCGCCGGAGATCCCGGCAGTGGTCAGGGTGTGCGAGCTGCACGGCAGCACGACCGAGCCGACGAGCGCAGGGTCGCTCGGGTCGCAGGTCATGCCGATCGTGAACGCGACGTAGGCGAAGTCCCGGTAGGCGGGTTGCTCGGGCCCGTCGGGATCGCCGAACTCGATGCCGCCGGTTGGCCGGCTGAAGTACAGGTGGGCGTAGCGCAAGGTGAACACGGTGTTGGCCACCGTCCACGACAGCACCACCGTCAGCGTGGCGATGGCGATGTGCCCGCGACCCCCGGACTCCCGGCTCGCTTGACCGAGCGCGAAGCCCACGGCCAGGAGGCTCACGAGGCTCGCGCCGACCAGCAGCAAGCCGGCCGGGCCCCGGGTCTCGTCCTCGCGCGTGACGAGATCGCCGGTGCGAGGCCCGTCGGCTCGGGCGATGATCGGCCCGACCGCGACGAGGAACACCAGCGCGCTGGCGTTCCAGCCCGCGATCAGGGCCAGCTCCCAGGTGGCCGGCGCCAGCAGGACGAGCCCGACCGTCAGCCCGATGGACGACGCGACGACAAGGCGACGCAGCGCCGGCGCGTGCCAGCCCAACCAGCGGTGGTAGATCGTCGGCGACGGGGCGGCGGGCACGGCGAAAGGGCCTATCGGATTTCGCCGCCGGCGTCGACCGGCACTGGTCGGCCGCCACGCGTCTGGGGCAACCCGAGGCAGGGGCTTGCCGACCGCGACGTCGACCTCGGTCGGCAGCCGGACGGTGAACCGTGCCCAGCCGAGCCGCCGCAGGTTGTCCGCCGACCCACGGAGCGACGTGGCCACGTCAACCACCTCGACGGGCGGCCAGCTTGCGAAGATGTCGAGTTCGAGGCTACGGGCGGCCGGTTCCTGCGCGGCGAGGGACGCATCGTTGTCCCCGGCCGGGTGGCGGTCGACGACCGAGAGATCGTGGCCCGGCGCGCCATCGTGATCGCCACCGGCACGCATCCTTCGGTCCCGCCCATCGAGGGTCTCGGCCGGGTGCCGTATGGCGTCACACCTTCTCGCCGCGCCGCGCCGCACCGACGCCGTTGCCGAGGCGTCACTCGGGTGCCGTGACACCGGCCCTCGTGGGCCAGTGGTGCCGTGTGGCCGCCGCCGTCGCCGTGTCAAGCCCCTCCGCTGCGCTCCGGGGCCGAGCCCTGCGGGTTGACACGGCGCCGCCCCGCCGGCCGGCCGCCCGTAGGGCGGAGTCCCGGCCGACCGGGCCGGGACCCATCGTCAGCGACCGAAGGGAGCCGTCGATGAACCGTCCCGAACCGGTGGCGTCGTGTGTCGCGCCGGGCGGCCAGCCCGTCTTGTTCCATCTCCCGGCCGATCGTGTTCCCACCTATGCGGTGATCGATCGGCACGGTCGTGAGCAGGTGCGCACGTCGTCGTTGGGGGTGGCGATGACGGCGGCTCGTCGGGTGCTGGCCGAGCAGGGCGAGGTGTGGGTCCGCGCGTCGGACGACACCTGCGCCCATGTCGACCCTCGCCGGGTCGCCACGGACACGCCGTCGTGCCCGTGGATCCAGACCATTGCCGCAACCTTGGAGGTAGCACCGTCATGACCACCACCGAACCCGTCACCGACAACGGCGCCGAGGAGGCCGCGCCGCGTGAGCCGGAGTTGTGCTGGCTCAACCTGGCCGACCTCGCCCCGCACCCCGACAACCCCAGAACGTCGCACGGAGATTTGGCCGAGTTGATCCGGTCGATCCGCTCCCACGGCATCCTCGAGCCCCTCGTCGTGCTCCCTGCGGACGACGACGGGACGTACCGGATCGTGGCCGGGCACCGCCGCCACGCCGCTGGTGTCGAGGCGGGCTTGAGCGACGTTCCCGCCGTCGTGCGGCACATGAGCCCCGTCGAGGCCGTCGAGGCGATGCTGTCGGAGAACGTGAACCGCTCCGATCTCACCGTCGCGGAGGAGGTCCGCGCGATCGAACGCATCATGTCCCTGGACGAGGGGCTGACCCCGGCGAAGCTGTGCCGCCGGATCGACCGCTCTCAGGCGTGGGTGCGTGCGCGGATGGCGGTGACGATCCTTCCGGTGCGGTGGCGTGCCGCGCTCGATACCGGTGACCTGTCGCTCGCTGCGGGGGAGGCGGCAGCGTCGGTGGCGGACCTCGGGCCGGAGCATCTCGACGCCGTGTGCGAACTGCTGGCGGGCCGCGGCGGGGGTGACCCGGCCAACTACCGCGACGAGCTCCGCCGCCGCGACGCCTACCAGGAGGCAGTGGAGCGGGCCCGCGCCAAGCACCCGGTGGTGTTCACCGACGACGACCCGGCCCCGGACAAGGCGAAGCGGCTGGGCGAGCTGTTCGACCCCGAGGGCGTCACGGCGCATCGGAGCGAACCGTGCCACGCGGTGGTGGTGCGCAGCACCGCGGGGGTGGGCTACGACTCCCACGAGGTGTGCACCGACCCGCGCCGGCACGCCCCGAGCCGGGTCGGCACCCCGAAGGGCAGCGACCTCGCCTCGGACCGCACCCCGGCGCGTCCCGGCGGTGGGGACGACTCGCACGCCAAGCGCAAGGCCCGCTTGGCCCGGCTCGCCCACGCCACCGAGACGTTCGCCCGGTCACGGGGCGGGTTCAGCCAGGCCGACCTGAGCCAGGTCGCGTTGCGTGGCCTGGTGCACGAGGCCGGACGTGACGCCTTGGGGTTCGCGGCGACCATGCTCGGCTACGACCAGCCCCGCGACATCTCGGTCGAGGGGCTGCTCGACGAGGTGGACACCCCGGCGGCGCTCGCCCGCGTGGCCGGCGCGGTGGCGCTCGGGCAGGCCGAGTCCCGCATGTACTGGTCCTCGGGCAGCCCGCCGTGCCGTGACTACCTCGCCCTGCTCACCGGGTCGGGCTGGACCCCCGACGAGTGGACCGCCGCCGTCCTCGACGGCAACGCTCCCGCTCCCGCGGTGATACCAGATGCCACCGACGACCGCGACGGTGACGTCGAGCTCGAGGACGACGAACTCGATGAGGACAGCGCTGACATCGACGGGGACGACAGCGACGACGCCACCTGAGCGTCGCTGACCTGCTGGCGGCCCGACCACCCGCATCGGCCGGGCCGTCGGCGCGCCGGCGTCGCACAGGACGGGTCGAGCATCGGATCGGGAGCAAGTTCGGGAGTAACTCGGGGAGCTATCCCGGGAGTGGGTTGTGCTGGCCGCAGGCCACCGAGCCATGCCGGCGTGCCGTCGCCGCCCCGCGGGCGGGTGCCGTGGCCCCGCCTGCGGCGGGGGTGTCGTGTGGGCCGCCGCCGGCGCGCGTGTCAAGCCCCTCCGCTGCGCTCCGGGGCCGTGCCTGCCGGTTGACACGGCGCCGGCGGCGGCCGGGCGCCCGTAGGGCGAAGCCCGGCCAACCCGGTCGGCACGACCCAGCCTCCGGGCCCCGGGGGCTGGGTCACTCGACCCGAGGAGCAGACATCGTGACGACCACCTCGACAACCACGACCCCCGCTACGGGCGAGTCGACCGACCGGGCCGACGGCCAGGCCGCCGAGCCGGTGACGAGCGCCGATGACATCTTGACCGTGGTCGCCTGGCTTGACCCTGTGGTCGAGAACGTGCCCGGCGCGATGCGCACCGACAGTGACGACGCCCTTGTCACCGGCAGAGGGCGCGTATTCGAACTTGGTGAATGCTGCGGCGTCGCGATGATGGGGGTCGGGTGATGGCCGCCGAAGCGATCGTGTTCCCGCCTTCTGTCGTTGCCAGCCGGCTGTTCGATCCGGTTGTCGAGCGTGTGGGGTTCCCGGTCCTGGAGCCTTATGTGGAGCTGGTGTGGCTGCCGGTGATCGGCCCGTCGGCGACGTGGATGCTGCGCCGACTGGATGCGTGGCTGCCGCCGGCGCCCGGCAGGGTCATGATCGATGTCGCCGAGCTGGGCCAGGTGTTGGGTCTGGGCGGAAGCGTCGCTGCGAACGCGACTGTGCAGCGCACGATGGGCAGGTTGGTCAGGTTCGGGCTGGCCGAGTGGTCGGACCAATTGCGCGTGCGCACGGTGGTGCCTCCGCTGTCATCGCGCCGTCTGGCGCGGTTGCCGGCACGGGTTCGGGAAGCCCACGAAGCGCTGATCGCGGTTCGCCAGGCAGCCTGAGCGCTCCCCGACGTGCGGGTTACCGTGCGGCCTTAGCGGCGGCGTAGGCGGCCCAGTCACCTCCAGCGGCCTGGGTCCAGCGGGTAGCGGTGGTGGGGTCGAGACCGACAAGGTCGGTGAGGATCGAGGCCGGGACGTCGGCGGCGAGGTCGAACAGGGCGGCGGTGCGCACGACCGAGGCGTCAACGCCGACGGCTTTGAGATGACGTTGGAGTGTTCCGCGGTCGAGGGGACGACCGGGGATCCCGCCGGGGAACAGCCAACGACTGGCGGCTTCCGGTTCGCTCGCGGCCCGGCCTCGGCGGGTCGCGAGGAGTTCCCGGACGAGGTCTCCCAGCGGTGGTGGGAGGACGACGTGGTCGCGCCCGAACCGCACGGTCACTTCGTCGTCGAGGCTGATGTGGTCGGTGGTGAGCCGCACGAGCCGGGCGGGAGTTTGGGCGTAGCAGGCGACGAACAGTCCCGCGGCACGATCGGTGAGACGCAGGTCGGTGCCAGTGAGCAGTCGGGCGATGATGCCCCGGTGCTCGGCCGCCGCGAGCTGGCGGGCGGGCCATGCCCGGGTTCGTCGGGGGACGTCGAGGTCGGCGCAGAGCCGCCGGCGGTGCGCCCAGAGGAGGAAGTCACGGACGTGTCGTCGTGCGGGCGGTCCGGTGAGCCACAGCTCGATGTCGGCTTGGGTGCAATCGGCGAGGGTCTGGTGGTGCTCGCGCAGAAACGCGAGGAACTCGACTGCTCGGCGGATCTGCCGGCGCGCGTGCTTGGTGTCGACGGGTTCGACGTATCGGGCACGAGCCCGGACTCGGCGGAGCACCCACCAGGTGGCGAAGGCGTCGAGGGCACGCCGGTCGTTGAGATCGGTGATGCCGGTGAGCTGGGTGTCGACCCAGCGCTCGAGTCGGGCGAGGTGCTCGTTGCGGGCCGGGAGCAGCCCGGCTTCGGTCAGGACGGCCCGGAGCCGTGTCGTGGCGAGGTTGTCGCCGAGACTGTCGATGGTGTCGTGGGTGAGGCTGGCTTCACCGGTGGCGAACCGGCCGATGGCGTCGGTGACGAACGGGGTCTCGAGCCAGCGCAGCACGGCGCGGGGCCGGTCGGTCACCGCCAGCGTGTCACGCAATGGGGTGAGATCGACCGTGGCGTTGGCCGTCAGCGCGTCGAGCTGAGCGAGCAGGACGCAGCGGCAGCAGCGGCCGGCGCGGTAGATGCGGTCCTCGCGACCGCAGTCACGGCAGATGTTGAACTGGGGGAGCCCGACGCAGTCGGCGCAGCGGCCGCTGGGATGTCGGGGATCGGGTCGGCGGAGCTGACCGCAGCCGTCGCACACCGCCTTGGCGGCGAGGCCCTTGTGGCGGCAGGTGTTGCAGACCGGTCCGGTCGCCCACACGGCGGCGACCTTGGCGGTCTTGTGGCACCACGAGCACGGCGCCAGTCGTGCCGCACACGCATCGCAGCGGGGTTGGCCGTCGCCGAGGCCGGAGCAGCGGCGTTCCTTGCCGCACACGACGCACACGGCGATGGGCCGGTTGCACGACTTGCACAACACCGTGCCGTCGGGCAGGCGGCGGGCCGGTGGGCACGGCTTGGCGCAGCGAGCGCATGGCTCCCAACAGGTCCGGTCAGCACGATGGCACGGCCCGCACATCGCGGTGCCGTGCTGATCACGGGTGCACACTGTCGCTGTTCGGCCGCAGCGCCCGCACCGTTCGGCACGCGACCTGTGGGCACACGACAGGCACGCCCGGTGCCCGTCGAGACGCTGGGACAACTGGGCGGTTCGGCCGCAGCGCACACAGCGCGGCGGTTCGATCCCGGTCACCCCAGCGGCCAGCAGGGCGCCGATGAGCCGATCGATCACCGGCGGCGCGGTCGTCGAGGCGTGCAACACGCTCGGATCGCCGAGCGCGGCGGTCAGCCACTCGGCTTGCCGGACATTCGGTGCCGCCTCCGCCACCGCCGCGGCGATCACACCAGCATCGGCGGTGGGCAGCCATCTCGCGATCACCTCGGTCGCGTCCCAGTGCAACCCGGCGGTGCGCGCGGCAGCGAGCTGCCGGCGCCGACACGTGTTGCACAACGGCCCCCTGGAGTGGTCGCGGATCACAACCGGGCGCACGTGACCGCAGCCCACGCACCGTTCCGCCGCGGCGTTGGCCCGACACCTCGCGCACCGCCCGGCGCGGAGGCGCAGCCCGGACCGACCGCACACCGTGCACGACTGGTCGGTCACCGTTCGCGGATGATCCGCGCCCGCTTCGGCCGCAGCGGGCGCACCTCGCCACCCCCGGCGGGTGGCTCGCCGCTGGCGGCTTTGCGGCGCCGGGACGGCGGGGCCTCCGCGACGGGTTCGATCAGATCGGTTGACGTGCACTCCAAGGCGTCACAGAGCGCCATCAACGTCCGCAGCGACAACCGTTCTGGCGTCTGGGTCACCAGCCGGTACACCTGGGTCGCGGACAGGTTGATGCCCCGCTCGGCGAGCAACGGGGCGAGATCGGTCGTGGACCACAACCCGCGGGCCGCCATCACCTCACGCAACCGCCACCGGTAGCCAAGCTTGGGCGCGGTGGCCATCAGCCGCCTCCGATGCCGAGCATGTCGTCCAACGTCCGGCGCAACACCATGTTCTTGTAGTCCGACGACACCCCCGTGTACATCGCCGTTGTCGACGCCCACGAGTGACCGACCTGCTTCTGCACGAACAACGGATCCCAGCCGTCCTCGATCAGATGTGTCACATACGAATGACGCAGGCAGTGCGGCCGCAACTCGGCGGCCAAGCCGAGCTCGTCGCGGCAGCGGGCGAACACCTTGTCCACGTACATGACGCCCATCCGGCCCTTGCGCTCGGTCGGCCACAACGTTCCCAGGGCCGACTCGTACAGCGGCCGCACCTCGGTCATCCACTCATCGACGACCTCGACCGCCCACGGAAACACCGTCAGCACCTCGCGCCGACGCGGCGGACCACCCGCCTTGGCCTTGCCGAACCGGACCTGCAACATGCCGCGGTCACCGAACTCGGGTGCCTTCGGGTTGCGGCCCCAATCAACGGTCTCCAACATCACCAGCTCCCGGCGTCGCAGACCCCAGGCGTAGGCGACCTTCAAGAGCGTCGCGTCGCGGAACGCTGCCAGCCACCCCTTGCGGCCACGACGCCGGATCGTCTCCACCCGCTCGTCCGCATGGTCGAACAAGCCTTGCAGCTCGCCGCGGGTCAACGGCCGATTCCCCGGCCGGCCCTCGAACTCGGAGCGGTGCGTGACCGTGTTCCACTCATGGCAGATCTGCACCGGGAACGTCCCGAACCGGGCCTCGCACTCGGCCACCCAGCCGTAGCGGGCATCGCAGATGTAGTCCATGAACAACGACAACGTGACTTGCTCGCTACGGACCGTCGAGTGCGCTGCCTTCCGCTCCGCGATCGCCCTCGACGTCCACTCCTCAACGTCCTGCGGCTGCCACCGCCACGGATACTCGTTCGTCCACCGATGGAACCGCTCCAAGAACTGGCGGCGGCCAACGATCGTCGACTCGGCCAAGAACCGTGACCGCTGCTGGGTCGCCCAGCCGTCCAGCATCGCCGCGAACACCTGATCCTCCGGGTGCAGCAACGGCACCCCACCGACCAACTGCAGCGCCGCCGACCCCGGCAGCGTCAGACCGCTCATTGACTTCCCTCTTGCATCAGACGGAAGTATCATGCATCGCACGAAGTCCTCGGGCACCGGGGTGTCGGAGGCCCACGGTGGCTGGCCGCTGACGAACACGAGACGCTCAGCCCCGCTGACCACCGTGCCGGGCGTGTAGGCCGCGCTCGACTCGGGCAGCTCGGCGGGATCGATCGCGTCGATGGCGAGGGTCATCGGGGCTCCTGGCTCAGTCGGGCTTCCATGACGTGTGACGTAGACATCGCTGCGGCCGTCGCTCAGCCCGGGGGTGCCAGCCGCGTCCCCACCCAGCGTGCCCCACCTGTCCGACGCGGACCCACGCCTGGCCGCCGCCATGCCGATCGTTGACGGTTAGGGGCCGGTTAGGGGCGGCCTTCGGGGACGCGATTCTGGGACGATGCGGACACCCCCGACCAGTCGAGGGCACGGTGCGCGGCGTCGGTCGGGCAGGAGCCGAGCAAGGGCAGGGCCGCAGACGCCCGACCGGCCACTTGGTGGCTCGTGAATCCAGCCGTTGTGTGCACACCGAGCCGTCGTATGTGCGGATCGATGCTCACGGTTGGGCTTGATGCGCACGGTTCGAGCACCGACCGGGCTGCCAGGAGGCGCGCTCGACATCGTGCTTCCCGCCGTTCAGGCGACCGGGCGATCCCGCGATCGTTCTGAGGCGCGCTTGGGCCGAGGCAGTCCGACAGGACCCCGATGCTCGGCCTTCGCTGGCGTGCTACGACGGGGGTATTCCGTTACCGAGGAGGTGCGAATGGAGGCACA
>DASQUY010000314.1:0-3445 GCA_035641055.1 Acidimicrobiales bacterium
TCGGGCCCCCGGCCTTGACCACCCGGCCCTCGGCCGAGACCACCCGGGCCTCGAGCAGCACGTCACGCACCGGTCCCCAGCCGAGCCGCCGCAGCCCGCTGTGCCCCACCGCCAGGACGCCGCCGACCGTGGCCCCCGGCCACGCGGGGAGGGCGACCGTCTGGCCCACCTCGGCGAGGGCGGCGTCGACCTCGGCGACGGTCGTGCCGGCCCGCACCCGCGCCGTCATGTCGGCAGCCTCCACCGTGACGATCCCCGCCGGCGCGCGGATCTCCCGGGCTGCGCTCCCGGGACGGGCGGCGCCGTCGCGCCTCCCCACGTCCCACTGGGTCCGGCCGCCCACGGCGACGACCGGTCCGGCCTCCGGCGGGCCCACCTCGGCGGCGAAGCCGGCGACGGGGTCTGAGCTCCCGTTCACACCCAGACGCCCTCCGGCACGCTCTGCAGATCCCCGCAGCGGCTGCCCGCCGGAAGGACCTTCGTGGGATTGGCGGTGCCGTCGGGGTCGAACGCCTCGCGCAGGCGGGCCTGCGCGTCCAGGTCGTCGGCCCCGAACAGCAGGGGCATGAGGTCGCGCTTCTCCAGCCCGATGCCGTGCTCGCCGGAGAGCACCCCGCCGGCGTCCAGCGACACCCGCACGATCTCCTCGCCGGCGGCGTGGACCCGGTCCATCACCCCCGGCTCCCGGGCGTCGAACAGCAACAGCGGGTGCAGGTTGCCGTCGCCGGCGTGGAAGACGTTCATCACGCCGAGGTCGTGGCGCTCGGCGATCTCGTAGACCTGGCCCAGCACCTCGCACAGCCGGGTGCGGGGCACCACGGTGTCGTGCAGGTAGTAGTTGGGCGCCAGGCGGGCGACGGCGCCGAAGGCGGACTTGCGGCCCTTCCACAGCAGCGCCCGTTCGGCGTCGTCGGCGGCCACCCGCACCGACCGGGCTCCGTGCTCCCGGGCCACGGTCCGCACCCGCTCCACCCCGGCCGCCACCCCGGCCGGCAGGCCGTCCAGCTCGACCAGCAGCACGGCGGCGGCGTCGGTCGGGTAGCCGGCGTGGACGAACTCCTCGGCTGCCCGGGTGATGCGCTGGTCCATCATCTCCAGGGCGGCGGGCACCAACCCGCCGGCGATGATGCCGCTCACCGCCTCGGCGGCGTCGTCCACGGAGCCGAAGGCGGCCAGCAGCGTGGCGACCGCAGGCGGGTCGGGGGTGAGGCGCACGGCGATGCGGGTGGCGATGCCGAGCGTGCCCTCGCTCCCCACGAACACGCCGCGCAGGTCGAGGCCGGCCGGCTCGGGGTCGAGGCCGCCGAGCGTGGTCACCGACCCGTCGGGCAGCACCACCTCGAGCGCCAGGATGTGGGCGCTGGTCACGCCGTAGGCGAGGCAGTGGGGTCCCCCCGCGTTGTTGGCGACGTTGCCGCCGAGCGTGCACGCCTGCTGGCTCGACGGGTCGGGGGCGAAGTGCAGCCCGTGCGGCGCCAGCGCCCGGGTGAGGTCGAGGTTGATGACGCCCGGCTGCACCCAGGCCACCCGCTCGGCGGGGTCGATCTCGAGGATCCGGTCCATCTTGGTGGTGACGATCACCACCGGGTCCCCCACGGGCACCGCCCCGCCCGCGAGGCCCGTCCCCGACCCCCGCGCCACGAAGGGCCGGCCGTGGCGCCGGGCGACGCGCACGGCCGCCGCCACCTCGTCCGTCGTGAGCGGGAAGCACACCACGGCGGCGTTCCCCGACATCACCGAGGCGTCGCGGCCGTAGAGGCCGAGCTCGATTCCCTCGGTCCGCACCCGGTCCGGCGCCAGCGCCGCCCGCAGGTCGGCGGCGAGGGCGGCGGCCTGTTCGCCATGGCTGGCGGCGTCAGGGCGGCGGCGAGTCATCCCTTGGGCCACGCTCCGAGTCTGCCGCCTCCGCCGACATTTCGGTCTCGTCACCTTCGTTCCTGCTCTCCGCAATGAAGGCCGCCACCTGCTTGATGTACACGTCGAACCCCGTGAGAAGCTCATCGACAGCTGCCGCGACGAGATCGACGCGGATGTCGTCGTAGCGGTGAACGAGGCGGTTGCGGAGCCCGGCGGCCGGGGCCAGCCTCCGGGCGAGATCAGCGGTGGTCGCGCCGGCCGCGGCGGCCAGCCCGAAGGACTCATATCCGCTGTCGGGAGAGCGGCCGAGCTGGGCGACGGCAACATGGCTGTTGACGTCGATCGCGAGGTCGACCGCCACCTGGATCAGGCGCTCGGTGGCGGCGCGGGTGACGGATTCGGTGTGCAGGCGCTCGGCCGTTACGTCCCCGACGGCCGCCAGCTCGTCGAGTGTGTCCCGAAGCAGTCGCAGGCGACGAGCAGCGACCTGCCGATCGAAAGACCGGGGTGTCATCCGGCCAGCGCCTCGAGGTCGAGGCGGCGCAGGTGCTCGGTGTCGCGGTACTCGGCGAGTGCGGCCATCTGCTCCGTGGCCCACCCGCCGCGCTCACGCTCGTACAGTCCGATGCCGACGAACCCCGCCGCCCGCAGCAGCGGATGGGCGCCGTCCAGCACGGCGAGGTCAATGACATCGCAGTCGGTCAGCCGCGCCAGATCGGCGAGCAGCTCGAGCTCGTGGCGGGTGCCCAGAAACGACACCGAGACGTCGAGGTCCCGCGGCGCCGGTGCCTCGGGATCACGGAAGTGGCGGGCTGCGCTCCCGAAGACCCCGAGCAGGCGCACACCCCAGCGCTCGCACATCGCATCCACCTCGCCGGCCTCAGCAGCGGCCAGCAGGCGCTGGAGCGCCTCAATGGGATCCGTCCCGCGCAGCACGCTGGGATGGTACCCACCGGCCACACGCCGATAACCGCTCGCCTCGCCGGGGCCCGGGCAGGTAGACGGGGCGGGTGACGATCACGGTGGAGCCGGTCGAGGGCGCCGACGATCCCCGCTTCGCCGGCGTGCTGGCCGTGTGGCGGGCGGTCGACGCCGAGCTCGATCCCGGCGACCCCCGGATCCCGCACCAGGAGCTGGCGGCCGAGGTGTTCGCGCCGCCGCCCGACCACTGCAGGCGCGTGTGGCTGGCCACGGTCGACGGCGAGGCGGTCGGGGCGGCGATCTCGGTGCAGCAGCTCGACGGGGTCAACGACGCCGTCGTCCACCTCGAGGCCCGGTCAGCCCCCACCCATCGCCGCCGGGGCGTGGGCCGCGCCCTCGTCCGGGACGTCCTCCCCGCGCTGGCCGCCGACGGCGGCGAGTCGCTGCTCGGCGAACCGGCCACCGAACCGGGCGTGGCGCTGTGCCGGTCACTGCGCCTCACCCACCGCGCCGCCGAGCGCTGCAGCCGCCTGCAGGTTCGCGACGTCGACGCCCACCAGCAGCAGGGCTGGATCGACGAGGGGCCCCGGCGGGCGCCGGGCTACGAGCTGGTCGGCTGGGTGGGGGTCGTGCCGGACGAGTGGTCGGAGCCCCTGGCGCGGGCGCT
>DASQUY010000315.1:0-6138 GCA_035641055.1 Acidimicrobiales bacterium
CCTCGATGCTCGTCGAGCGCACCGACCGCGGCGACCAGATGTTTCTCACCATGGCTGAGCGCCACGCCCGCCACGCCCTCGACCTCGACGGCCCGGCCGTCATCGCCCCGTGACGCCTCCGCGATCTACCAGCCGCCGCGGTGCACCACGTCGCCAAGCGGCGGGCGGGAGCGGCCGGCCGACCGGCCCGGCTCGTCGGGTGCCGGCCAGCCCAGGGCGACGGCGCCCAGCGCCCGCCAGCCGGCCGGGACCCCGAGGCGGTCGAGCACGGCCCGCTCGTGCTCGAACAGCCCGAAGAACAGCGCCCCCAGGCCGGCGTCGGTGGCGGCCAGGAGGAGCGTCTGGACCGCCATGCCCCCGTCGACCCACCAGTAGGGCACGGGCCAGGCGTCCGGACCGGTACCCAGGCCCGCCGACTGCTTGTCGGGCTCCCGGTAGCGCTCGAGGTAGGCGTCCGGGGACACCAGCGGCAGCACCACCACCGGGGCGTCGAGGAGCCCCGGCCGGCGGAACGCCCCGCGCCGCTCGGCCGGCAGCGTGACGTCCCACAGCGCCGCCGTCTGGTCGCCCTCCAGCACCACGAACGCCCAGGGCTGGGTGTTGCCGGCCGACGGCGCCCGCCGGGCGTCGTCGATCAGGCGGTCGACGAGGGCCGGGTCCACCGGGCGCCCGTCGAACGCCCGCACCATGCGGCGCCGGCGGATGGCGTCGCCTAGCTCCATGGAGCCGCCGCACACAGCGTTCTGCCCGCGGCCACCGTCACATGTGCCGGTGAGCGCGGGCAGAACGCGAACTTCACGAGGCGAACCCGCCTCGCTACGCGAGCTTGCGGAGATCCTCCTCCATGGCCCAGCCGAAGGCGATCAGGCTGTCGCCCTTGTCGGCGTGCAGGTCGTCGAACCGCTCCGCCACCTCGTCGTCGATCTGGTCCGGGTGGAGGGTCTCGTGGTCGAACACCGGGGCCGGCCCCCCGCCGTCGCCGCGGGCCACGAAGGCCCGCTGGTCGTAGGCCCGGGACTCGATGCCGTGGCGCTTGGCCAGCCGACCGCCCCAGGCGCGCTCCTCGCCCGTGGCCTTGTGACCAGCGCGGGGGACGATGTCGTTGAGCCCGCGGAAGGCGTCGAAACCGCCGGGCGAGCCGAACCGGGCGGCCACCAGCACGTCCTCGTCCGGGAACGCCAGGACGGCCCGCCGAAGCAGGTCCTGCATGATGCCCCGGAGGACGGTGTCCCGCTTGGAGGTGCGCCGCACCGACGCCAGGCCCAGCAGCACGCAGGGCGTGCCGCCGATGCGTTCCAGCGTGCAGAAGGCGAAGCCCTTCAACTTGTCACCGTCGCGCGCCTGCGAGATCAGCACCCATGACTCCGCCTGCTTCGACAGCGTGCCGATGTCGTGGCTGCATGGCGAATCCGCGGTGAGATCAGCCATCTCGACCAGCTCAGTGTCGCTGAGCGCTGTGCAGTCCTTGGTCTCTACAGCAATCGACATGTCCGGCGTAGCCCCCGTTGTTCTGCGTGCGGCAACAAACCACTAGTCCAGTCAAACGGCACCAGGCGTGCAACTCGCAAAGGGGAACAGCCTTTCGAGGGGGCCGGT
This sequence comes from Acidimicrobiales bacterium, assembly GCA_035641055.1. GTDB lineage: Bacteria > Actinomycetota > Acidimicrobiia > Acidimicrobiales > VFJN01 > DASQUK01. Next base: position 1,597 of record DASQUY010000315.1, read on the forward strand.
CTCAACTGACGATCGCCGACGGACCCAGCGCCTCGCGGAGCCTGCCGACCAGCCCGTTGGTGGCGTCGACGTTCCAGCGGTCGGGAAGCCGCACGACCTGCCGCTCACCGATGTGGAGCAGGACCGGCGAATCTCCCGGATGGTCGGCCAGCACCTGCTTGAGCTGGGACACCCTTGTGTCCGACAGGAGCTGGGGCGGCACCCGGAGGCGCAGGGGCTCGACCTGGCTCTGGGCCACCTCGACCACGTCGATCGACTGGGCGATGAGCTTCGGGCTCTCGTCGCGCCCGTCGACCCGGCCGCGCACGATCACCACCGTGTCGTCGGCGAGCTTGTGCCCGTGCTCGGTCATCGTGCGGGGGAAAACCATCACCTCGGCCGACGACCGCAGGTCCTCCAGGGTGAACACCGCCATGAGGTCACCCTTGCGGGTCCACTTGCGCTGCAGCCCGGTCACGATGCCGCCCACCGCCGTCACCGACCCGTCGTCGAGGTCGACCAGCTCGTCGAGAGCGCGCTCGGCGCGGCGGGCGAGCGCCGCCTCGGCCCCCAGCAGGGGATGGTCGCTCACGTAGAGCCCCAGCATCTCCTTCTCGAACGCCAACTGGTCGCGCTTGTCGAAGGTGAGATCGGGGATGCCCGTGCGCTCGAAGGCGGCGGTCGCGGCGTCGTCGGCGTCGCCGAACAGCGTCATGATCCCCATGTCGCGTTCGCGGCGCCTTGCCAGCGTGTGGTCGACGATCTGCTCGTAGACCGCGAGCAGCCCCTTGCGCTGGTGGCCCACGCCGTCGAACGCCCCCGCCTTGATCAGGGACTCGACCGTGCGCTTGTTGAGCACCGACGTGTCGACCCGCTGGCAGAAGTCGTAGAAGTCGGCGTACGGACCGTTCTCCTCGCGCTCGGCGACGACGTGGGCGACGAGGCCCTCACCCACGTTGCGCACCGCCGACAGGCCGAAGACAATCTTGCCCGCTCCCACGGCCGCTCGGGCCGGGCTCGCCTTCGCCGAACCCGGAGCGCCGTCGCCGGCGTCCTCGAGCACGGGGGTGAAGTCGGACGCCGACCGGTTGATGTCGGGCACGACGACATCGATGCCCATGGCGCGGCACTCGGCCAGGTACACGCCAGCCTTGTCGAGGTTGGTCTTGACGCTGGTCAGCAGCGCCGCCAGGTACTCGGCGGGGTAGTTCGCCTTGAGGTAGGCGGTCTGGTAGGCGACGAACCCGTAGCCGTAGGCGTGCGCCTTGGGGAAGGCGTAGTCGGCGAAGGGCTCGATGATGTCGAACCACCGCCTGCCGAGCTCGGCGCCGTAGCCGGCGGCGTCGCACCCGCCGACGAACTTCTCGCGCTCCTTGGCGATGAGCTCGCGGACCTTCTTGCCGCACGCCTTGCGGAGGTTGTCGGCGTCGGCCAGCGAGTAGCCCGCGAACTTCTGGGCGATCCGCATCATCGACTCCTGGTACACCATGAGCCCGTACGTGTCGCCCAGCACCTCCTCGGCGTCCGGGTGCAGATACTCGACCGGCTTCCGGCGGTTCTTGCGGTCGGCGTAGTCGTTGTGCATGTTCGCCGCCATCGGGCCCGGCCGGTAGAGGGCGTTGATGGCCGCGATGTCCTCGAAGGCCGTGGGGGCCGCCGACCGCAGCAGCGCCCGCATCGCCCCGCCCTCCATCTGGAACACCCCCACCGAGTCGCCCCGACCCAGCATCTCGTAGGTGGGCACGTCGTCGAGCCGCACGTTGTCGATGTCGAGCTCGACGCCGCGGGTGCGGCGGATCAGCTCGACGGCATCGGTGATCACGTCGAGGTTGCGCAGGCCCAGGAAGTCCATCTTGAGGAGGCCCAGCTCGTCGACGCCGTGCATCTCGTACTGGGTGACGATCGGGGCGTCCTCGAGGGGCTTCCCCGCCTCGGGCTTGCGCTGGATGGGCAGGTGCTCGGTGAGCGGCTCCTTGGTGATCACCACGGCGGCGGCGTGGATGCCGTCCTGGCGGCGCAGGCCCTCGAGGCCCTTGGCCACGTCGACCACCTGGCGGACGTCGGGGTCGTCCTCGCACATCTGCCGCAGCTCGGCGGCCATCTTGTAGCCATCCTCGTGCTTCTCGTGGGGCTCGAGGCAGGCGTACAGCGGGGTGTCTCGGCCCATGATGAGCGGCGGCATGGCCTTGGCCACCCGGTCGCCCACGGCGTAGGGATGGCCGAGGACGCGGGCGGCGTCACGCACGGCCGCCCGGGCCTTTATGGTCGAGAAGGTGACGATCTGGGCGACGTGGTCACGCCCGTAGCGCTCGGCCGCGTAGCGGATCATCTCGTCCCGGTAGCGCGCTTCGAAGTCCATGTCGATGTCGGGCATCGACACGCGGGATGGGTTCAGGAAGCGCTCGAACAGCAGGTCGTAGCGGATCGGGTCGACGTCGGTGATGTGCAGGCCGTAGGCCACGGCGCAGCCGGCGGCGCTCCCCCGGCCCGGGCCCACCCGGATGCCGTACCGCCGGGCGTGGGCGATCAGGTCCCACACGATGAGGAAGTACGACGAGAAGCCCATGTCGCCGATGACCTGCAGCTCGTAGGCCAGCCGCTCCACCACGGCGTCGGGCAGCGGGTCGCCCCAGCGCTGCCGGGCGCCCTCGAAGGTGACGTGCCGCAGGTAATCACTGTCGCTACCGAAGCCGTCGGGCAGCGGGAAGTTCGGGAGCTGCGGCTTGCCGAAGGTGATCTCGACGTCGGCCCGCTCGGCGATCCACAGCGAGTTGTCGCAGGCCTCGGGCGCCTCCGCGAACAGCGACCGCATCTCGGCCGCCGTCTTCAGGTAGTGCTGGTCGCCGTGGAGCTGGAAGCGGTCGGGATCGCTCATGAGCGACCCGGTCTGCACGCAGAGCAGGGCGTCGTGGGCCACGGCGTCGTGCCGGTGGACGTAGTGGCTGTCGTTGGTGGCGAGCAGCGGCGCACCGATGCGGCGGGCGATCTCGACGAGCTGGGGATTGGTCTTGTGCTGCTCGGGGATGCCGTGGTCCTGGAGCTCGACGAACAGGTTGTCCCTGCCGAAGATGTCCTGCAGCCGGGCCGCCTTGGCCGTGGCGCCCTCGAGGTCGCCCTGCAGCAGCGACTGGGGTACGTGCCCGCCCAGGCACCCCGTGGTGGCGATGAGGCCCCGGGCGTGGTCGGCGAGGACCTCCCAGTCGACCTTGGGCTTCATGTAGTAACCCTCGAGGAACGCCCGGCTGGCGAGCTGGATGAGGTTCTTGTAGCCCTCGTTGGTCTCGGCCAACAGCGTCAGGTGGTAGTAGGGCTTCCTGCCGCCCTCGGCCTCGCCGCCGGTGTCGTCCATGCGCCCGCGCCGCGCCGGACGCTCGAACCGCGACTCGTGGGCCATGTAGGCCTCGGTGCCCAGGATGGGCTTGATCTCCTGCCGCCGGCACTCCTTGTAGAAGTCGAGGATGCCGTACATGTTGCCGTGGTCGGTGATGCCCAACGCCGGCTGGCCGTCGGCGACCGCCGCCGCCACGGTGTCCTCGATGCGGGCCGCACCGTCGAGCATCGAGTACTCGGTGTGCACGTGGAGGTGGGTGAAGCTGCCTCGACCGTTACCTGCCTGCACCCCGGTCGGCTCCCTTCGTGGCGAACCTGCTCGACGAGATCACGCGCTGTCGTCCACAGGCTGTGGACAAATGACATCCGTGTGATTCATCGAGGGTAGCGCACGCTGGACGGCGGCGGGGCCGATGCTTGAGCTCCCGCTACGACGGATACGGCTCCGGCTCGGGCGCGGCGCCGCCGGAGAGGGCATCCCAGATCTCCCCCAACGCCGGATCGTCGTCCGGGGCAGTGAGCGAGGCGCTCTGGAGGTGCGGGAGCGGCACGCCCCGGCTGCGGAGGTACCCGCCGATCCCCGTCCGCAGGCGCCGCTCGAGCACCTGGGCGCTCGCCCGATCGATGCCGGGCAGCACCACCGCGAACCAGTGCTGGGCCTGGTCGGGAACGTGGACCAGGTGGTCGATGACGCCGCCCGCCACGAACTGGTGGCCCAGCTCGCGCAGCAGCGTCACCTGCCGCCGGTAGGGCAGCATGGCGAACGGCTCGTCCGGCACCTGGACCAGGACGAGCGAGAACGGGTTGCCGGTCTGCTCGCACCAGGCCTTCTCGGCGGCAATGCGGTCGCACAGGTACCGGGCGGTCCACAGCCGGGTCTCGGGATCGACGGGTGACGGGCCGTCCTGCGCCGGCGCGGCCGGTCGCGGCGGGGGTGGCTGCGCCGCCGCCTGGCGCCGCGGGGCCGCGGCCGTCCAGGTGTCCGGTTCGGGCGGCGCCGTCCAGCCGAGCACACGCCCATGGTCCCACTCCTCCCAGGCGCCGTTCGACCGCCGCCGGGGCTCGCGCTGCGACAGGGCGCGCCCTCGGGCCACCAGCGGTGAATCGTCCCACTCGTTGGCCTCGGACAGGCGGTCCACCAGTCCCTCGGCCCGGGCGCCCGCCCAAGCGGCGACCGCGTAGGCCGCCCCCCGCGCTACGACGACCGCCGCCACGCCGGACAGCCCCGCCTCG
>DASQUY010000316.1:0-2345 GCA_035641055.1 Acidimicrobiales bacterium
TTCCGCCAGCTCCGCTCAGGCACCCGCCGCCCCGTGCCGGACACCGCCCTTCCTCCGGGATCCCTCGTCTTCGACCACGTGTCCTTCCGCTATCCGGGTCAGAGCCGGCTGGTGCTCGACAACGTGTCGATCGAGTTGGCCCCGGGGGAGATCGTGGCGCTCGTGGGCGTCAGCGGCAGCGGCAAGACGACGCTGGCACACCTGGCGGCCGGCCTCTATCAACCGACGGTGGGGCGCATCACGTTCGCCGGCACCGACGTTGCCTCCATCCCGCGCGAGGTGTACTGGCGCTCGGTGTCGGCCGTGTTCCAGGACTTCGTCCGCTACGAGCTGACCGCCCGCGAGAACGTGGCCATCAGCGACCACCGCCACGCCGACGATGCGGCGACCGTCGCCGCCGCGGCCCGGCGGGCGGGCATCGACGACGTGCTCGGCGAGCTGCCGGCCGGCTACGAGACCATGCTCAGCCGAGCCTACGACGGCGGCACCGACCTCTCGGTCGGGCAGTGGCAACGGGTCGCCGTCGCCCGGGCGTTCTACCGCGAGGCGCCCGTCCTGATCCTCGACGAGCCGGCCGCGGCCCTCGACGCCGTCGAGGAGCAGCGCCTCTACGAACGCCTCGTGGAGCTCTGCCGATCACGCACCGCGCTTCTCATCTCCCACCGGTTCTCGACCGTCCGCATGGCCGACCGGATCTGCGTGATGCACGCCGGCAGGATCACCGAGGCCGGCACGCATGAGGAGCTGATGGCCCTTGGGGGCCGGTACCACCAGCTGTTCAGCCTGCAGGCACGGGGCTACCTGCCCGATCGCGTCGACGGCGTGCGAGCCGACGGGGTGAGGACGTGACGGCGCCCCACCCGGCGCTCCTCGCCCTGGCCGCCAACCGCGAGGCCCCGCCCGTCGGCGACGAGGACGTGTTCCTGCGCTCGGTCTCCGAGCACCGGATGACGGCGACCGTCCTGACGGCGCACCAGCAGGGTGCGATACGGCTCTCGGACGAGCTGGCCCGGACCTTCGGCATGTGGGACCTGGCCGAGCGGCGCGACCACCTCCGGTTCTGGCGAGCGGCCGGGGAGGTCCAGGCCCGCCTGGCGCCGCTCGGGGCCGAGGTGGCGGTGCTCAAGGGCATCGCCACCGAGGCAAGGTGGTACGACGAGCTCGGCCAGCGAGCGTGCACCGACCTGGATCTCCTGCTGGCGCCCGACGCCCTCGCCGACGTCCTCGGCATCGTCGAGGCGATCGACCCCCGCCGCCCGTGCCCGGTGGGCATCGACGGGCTGGTCCGGCGCCGCGTCCTTCAGCACATGGACCTCCACCTCGGCACCGTGCAGGTGGATCTCCACTTCGACCCCCTGAAGGTGGGCCTGCCCACGCGGCAGCTCGACGAGGTGTGGTGCACGACGCAGGTCCTCGACACCGCGCAGGGCTCGGTCAGAGTGCTCCGACCCGAGATCGAGCTCGTCCTCCTGCTGCTCCACCTCAACAAGGACCGGTTCGCCTTCCTCGGCCCGTTCCTCGACATCCGCCAGATCCTCGAGCGGGCGCCCCTCGACTGGGACTACCTACACGGCTTCGTCGCCGCCGAAGCCCTCGAGGTGCCGGTGTGGAAGAGCTTCGCCGCCGTCGCCGACGTCCTCGGGATCGAGCACGAGGCGCCGCGCGTCACGGGCCTGCGCGCGTGGAGCTGGGACCGCTTCTGGAGCCGCCACGCCCGGCTCGGGGGTGACGAGGCCCGCGCCCGGGCGCCGTCGGTCTCGCGGCTGCTGGCGCTGCACGCCTCCGGCCGCATCGGTGACAAGGCCCGGGAGGTCCGACGCCAGTTGCTGCCGCACCGCCCGCTGCTGGAGCTCGCCGGGCGCCTGGAGCCGGGTCGCTCCTACGCCGGGCACGTGGCGCGCACCTACGTCGAGCACCTGACGCCCGGCCGCGCCCGCCGCTCGAGGGCGGTTCCGGAAGGGGCTAGCCTGTGACGACCAGGGGACGGATCGGAGCAGGGCCATTCCCCGCCTCCAGCCCCGGCCAGGCGCGGGCAACGATGAGCACAGGAGACACGCCAGACTTCCAGATCCCTGCGCACGTGCTGCACCGCGAGGTCGACGGCGAGATGGTGCTGCTGGACCTCGAGACCGAGCGCTACTTCGGCCTCGACGCCATCGGCGCCGACATCGTGACCCGCCTGACCGAGCAGCCCGAAGTTGCGGCGCTGGACGCGCTCGTCGCCGACTACGCCGTCGAGCCCGAGGACCTCCGCCGCGACGTCGACGACCTCGTCGCGACGCTGCTCGACGCGGGGCTCCTCGAACGGCTCGAGGACACCGGCTGATGTCACAGAGAGAGCTGCA
>DASQUY010000317.1:0-3320 GCA_035641055.1 Acidimicrobiales bacterium
GGCCGAGGCGTGGCTGCAACGGACGTCGTTGTTCTCTATCACGAGGTTGGGCACCGATTCCGCCCAGGCCCCGTCGGACAGCTTGACGTTGCGGTTGGTCTGGAAGGCGTTGGTGCCCCTGGCGTCCTTGCCCACCCGGATCATCCCGGTGTACACGGACCGCGACCGCCCACCGACCGCCCCCTTGAACATCAGGTTCGACGTGCAGTCGGGCGCGATGTGGTCCTGGAAGGTGCGGAAGTCGAGCATCTGATCGCCCTCGCCGAAGTACACGGCGTCGAGCTCGCCCGTGGCGCCCCGGCCGACCATCCGGCAGTCGGTGCGCAGCCGGGCGTAGTCGCCGCCGAAGCCGATGCTCGTGGTCCGGAGGCTGGCCTCGGCATCGACGCGGGACACCTGCAAGCCCAGCTGCCAGGTGGCCAGCCCGAGCTGCTGCACGGTGAGGTGGCCGACCCGCGCCGCCCGGCCGACCACGATCTCGGTGACCGGCGCCACCAAGGCCGGGCCGGCGCCCGACACCTGGATCTCCAGCACCGACACGTCGCTGTCGTCCCCGGCGTCGACGACCAGACGGGGGAAGGCGGCGACGCCGTCGCCCTCCGTCACATGGGCCACCACGATCGGGCGGTCGACCGTCACGCCGGCCGGCACCTCCACCACCGCGGCGTCGGCCACGAAGGCGTCGTTGAGCGTGCAGAACAGGTCGGGTGCCTCGTCGATGGCGGCGCCGAGCACGTCGGCGTCCTCGTCGCCGAGCGCTCTCAGGCCCACGCCCTTGGCCGCGAGGTCGTCGCGGACGTCCGCCCGGACGACCCGCCCGTTCCGGGCGACCAGGAGCCCGGCGGGATCACCGGCGGCGTCGAGGAGGCCGCGCAGCGACGCCGGGAGCGGCTCGTCGGACGGTCCGGCCGGCACCCGTCGGAAGTCGTCGAGGTCGAGGTCGTCGATGCGGCTGTAGCGCCACACCTCCTCCTCGGTTGTCGGCAGGTCGGACGCGGCGAACACCTCGGCCGCGGCGGCGCGCCGCTGGCGCAGCCAGCCGGGACCCTCGAGAGCGGCGGCGGCGTCGGGCGTGAAGAGACTCACCGGCCCAGGCCCTGCAGCTTCCCTGGGCTTACTTGCCGCTGCGGCGGAACCAGCGACGCCAGCGCCCGTGCCCGCCGCCGATCCGCTCGGCGTGGACCTCGGCGAGGATCTCGGGGCCGGCCGTGTTGACGATCTCCTCGGCCTCGTCGAGCAGGCGGCCCACCGAGCCGTCCGAGCGATCCAGGGCGTCCAGCGGCTCGTCGGGCGTCTTGGGCGTCACCAGCGTGCCGTGCGCCCAGTTCACGTCGGCCATGCGCCGCTCGTAGGCGGGGCAGTTGTCCGGGCAGCGCCACGGTGCTTCGGGCGCCAGGTCGAGGTCGCACTTCCGCACGGTCTCGCCGTTGCGGTAGGTGCGGGACTCGAAGTGCTTGCAGTCCTGGCGCATCGGCACCGACACATTGTGCCAGCGATTTCTTGCGATCCTGCCGCGGGGCCAGGCGGTGGCGGCCCCGGTCGGCCTGGTCACCCAACCGAGCCCTCCATCTGCAGCTCGATGAGGCGGCTCCACTCGACCGCGTACTCCATCGGGAGCGTGCGGGTGACCGGCTCGATGAACCCGTTCACGACCATGCTCATGGCCTGCTCCTCGGACAGCCCGCGGCTCATCAGGTAGAAGAGCTGCTCGTCGGCGACCTTGGACACCGTGGCCTCGTGGCCGATCTGGGCGTCGCGGGCGCCCACCTCCATGTACGGGAAGGTGTCGCTCACCGAATCCTCGTCGAGGATGAGCGCGTCGCACTGCACGTGGCTCTTGCAGGCGAGGGCGTCGTCCTCGACCCGCACCAGGCCGCGGTAGGACGTGCGGCCGCCGTCCTTCGAGATCGACTTGGACACGATCTTCGACGTGGTCTCGGGCGCGGCGTGCACCATCTTGGCGCCGGCGTCCTGGTGCTGGCCCGGCCCGGCGTACGCCACCGACAGCACCTCGCCGGTCGCCTTCGGCCCCACCATGTACACCGACGGGTACTTCATCGTGAGGCGGCTCCCGATGTTCCCGTCGATCCACTCCATGTGGCCCTCGGCCTCGACCCGGGCGCGCTTGGTGACGAGGTTGAACACGTTGCTCGACCAGTTCTGGATCGTGGTGTAGGTCACCCTGGCGCTGGGCTTGACCACGATCTCGACCACGGCCGAGTGGAGCGAGTCGGTCGTGTACACCGGGGCCGAGCAGCCCTCGATGTAGTGCACCTTGGCGCCCTCGTCGGCGATGATCAGCGTCCGCTCGAACTGGCCCATGTTCTCGGCGTTGATGCGGAAGTAGGCCTGCAGCGGCATCGGCACCTCGAAGCCCGGCGGCACGTAGATGAAGCTGCCGCCCGACCACGTGGCCGAGTTCAGCGCCGCGAACTTGTTGTCGTTCTTGGGGATGACGGTGCCGAAGTACGGCTTGACCAGCTCGGGGTACTCGCGCAGCGCGGTGTCCATGTCACAGAAGATGACGCCGTGCCGCTCGAGCTCCTCCCGGTTGCGGTGGAAGACGACCTCGGACTCGTACTGGGCCGTGACGCCGGAGAGGTACTTGCGCTCGGCCTCGGGGATGCCCAGCTTCTCGTACGTGCTCTTGATCGAGTCGGGGAGCTCCTCCCACTCGTCGACCTGCGAGTCGGTGGGCTTGATGTAGTAGTAGATGTCGTCGAAGTAGACCCCCGACAGGTCGCCGCCCCACGTGGGCACCGGCCGCTTCCGGAAGTGCCGGAGCGACGCCAGGCGGTAGTTGAGCATCCAGTCTGGCTCGCCCTTCATCCACGACATCTCGCGGACGATGTCCTCGTTCAGGCCCTTCTTGGGCTTGTAGACGTAATCCTCTTCGTCGGACCAGCCAAGCTTGTAGCGCCCCAGGTCAAGATCGGCGACTGCCATGCGTGCGGTCCCTTCGTGGACGTGGTCGGGTCGCGAATTTCTCCTACGGCGATAGTAGCAATCGAGCCCGGGCCCTCCACACCACCGGTAAGATCATGGAGCTGCTTGACAAGGGGCTGATCGGTTTCGACGTCGAGACCGGGAGTCGAACCGTGCGACCGGAGTTGCTCAGACTCCTTAAACGGGGCACACACCACAACTGCCGATGAGCAGTACGCCCTCGCCGCCTGATAACCCAGGCGACCGAGAGCACCAGCGACCAGCGATGGCACGCGGGGCCTGATCACCGCAGCCCGGCAACAGAAGCGGTGGTTGACGGCGGGAAAGACCGCTGGCGGCGGGAAAGACCGCTGACACCGGGGAAAGACCCGGCG
>DASQUY010000318.1:0-3416 GCA_035641055.1 Acidimicrobiales bacterium
CTCGACGGGCTGCGTGAGGAGCTCCACGCCACCACGCTGATCGTGGCCCACCGGGTCTCCACGATCGCGCTCGCCGACCGCGTGCTCTTCCTGCAGGGCGGCCGCATCGCCGCCAGCGGGACGCACCGGGAGCTGGTGGCCTCCGTGCCCGTCTACGCCTCACTCGCCCGCGCCTACGAGGAGGCGCAGGCGTGAGCGCCGAGCCCGAACTTGCGGTGGATAGAGGGGCTATGACCCCCGTAACCACCGCAAGTTCGGATCGTGATCCCCACGGCGCCGCCGTCGGCGTCCTGGCCGAGACGACGCCGTCCGGCGCCACCGACGAGGAGCGGCCCCACCCGGCACCGACACCCGAGGAGACCCACGTCCTCGAGGCGGGCGCCATGGGAGTGTTGCGCCGCGGGCTGGCCGTCACGCCCGAGCTGCGCCAAGGCATCGCCTTCACCGCGCTCATGGCCCTGGCCACCTCGGCCGGCAAGCTGGCGGTGCCCATCCTCATCCAGCAGATCCTCGACCGCGGCGTGCTGGGCGAGGCGGGCTTCCGTCCCGGCTTCGTCTACCCCGCCTGCGCGATCACGGCGGCGGCCGTCGCCGTGCTCTACCTGGCCAGCCGCGCCACCTACCTGCGCCTGGTCCGGGCGGCGGAGAACAGCCTCCTCGGCCTGCGGGTGCGCGCCTTCGACCACATCCACCGCCTGTCGATGGCCGAGCACAACGAGCAGCGCCGCGGCGCGCTCGTGGCCCGGGTCACGAGCGACATCGAGACGCTCGCCCAGTTCATGGAGTGGGGGGCGGTGGCCTGGATCGTCGACAGCTTCCTGATCGTCGCCACCTTCGGGGTGATGCTGGCCTACGACTGGCATCTGACGCTGATCGCCCTCGCCGCGTTCGTCCCCCTGTTAGTGCTCCTGCCCACGCTGCAACGCCGCCAGCTCGCCGCCCAGGACCGCGTGCGCACGGCGGTGGGCGACTCGCTGTCCGAGGTGTCGGAGACCGTGACCGGCGCCCCGGTGATCCAGGCGTACGGGCTCGAGGAGCGCAGCCGGTCGCGGCTCCGGGCGGCCATCGACCGCCAGTACCGCGCCTACCTCGACGCCGCCCGGTACTTCGCCCTCATGTTCCCCCTCGGCGACCTGTTCGGCTCGATGGCGCTCGCCGGCGTCGCCGCCGCCGGGGTCGCCGCCGGTCCCGGTTGGGGACTTGGCGTCGGCGAGGTCATCGCCTTCCTGTTCCTCATCGGGCTGCTGCTCAACCCGATCGCCGAGCTGTCCGAGATCCTCGACCAGACGCAGATCGCGCTCGCTGGCTGGCGCAAGGTCCTCGGCGTGCTGGCGACGCCGATCGATCTACCCGAACCCGCCGCGGGCGCGCCGCTGCCGCCCGGGCCTCTCGCCGTGGCCGTGACCCAGCTGGGGTTCGCCTACCGGGATGGCATCCCGGTGCTGTGCGACGTGGATGTCCACGTGCCGGCTGGCACCAAGGTGGCGGTGGTGGGCGAGACCGGGTCGGGCAAGACCACGTTCGCCAAGCTGCTGTGCCGCCTCGCCGACCCGTCGTCCGGGCGGGTCGAGCTCGGGGGCGTGGACCTGCGTTGGGTCGGCCCCGACGAGCGGCGGCGGGCGTTGCGCCTGGTGCCCCAGGACGGATTCCTGTTCGACGCCACCATCGCCGAGAACGTGCGGCTGGGCCGGGGCGGGGCCAGCGACGAGGACGTGAGGGAGGCGTTCTCCGAGCTGGGGCTGGACTGGTGGCTGGACGAGCTGCCGCTAGGACTGGCGACGCCCGTGGGCGAGCGGGGCGCCAGCCTCTCCGTGGGCGAGCGGCAGCTCGTGGCGCTGGCCCGGGCGCAGCTCGGCGACCCCGGCCTGCTGGTGCTGGACGAGGCGACCAGCGCCGTGGACCCGGAGACCGAACGGGCGCTCACGCAGGCCCTGGCCCGGCTGGCCGTCGGTCGGACGATGGTGTCGATCGCCCACCGGCTGTCGACCGCCGAGGCCGCCGATGTGGTGTTCGTGTTCGACGCTGGCCGGATCGTCGAGCGCGGCACGCACGCGGAGCTGGTCGCCGCCGGCGGCACCTACGCCGCGCTGTACGAGAGCTGGCTGGGCAACGTTCGGCAGGACGGGGACGTCGACGGCCCGTAGCCCCTCGTTCTGGTTGTAGCTGTGCGGTCATATGCCGGATAGCTACAACCAGTTTGGGTTACTCCACCTGGCCGTTGCTGCGGGGAGGGCGCTCGGCCGGCGGTCCGACGGCGCCGATGCCCGCCAGGTAGCGGTGGAGGGACTCGATGACCCGGTACACCTCGACGTCACCCACCTCCAGGCCGGTCGCCTCGGCTTCGCCCAACACCACGGCCACGGCCTCGTCGTCGGCCAGCACCACGTCGGGCGTGCCGCCGCCGGCGAGCCGGATCTCGTGCCCGGGCGGCGCCAGCACGCCCTTCGCCTGCCAGTGGTCGATCCCCGCCCGGATCAGCGTGCGGACCTCGTCGTAGGTCAACCGGGCCTGCGCGTCGGTCGGGAGGTCGTCCGCCACGTGGGCCACCGCCTCGTCGAGGTCGAAGATCGTGGCCGGCGGCTGGTGGCCGAGGCGGAACGCCTCGCGCCCCACGGTCACCGCGGCGATGGCGAACACCAACAGCGCGGCGAGCACCACGATCAGCCAAACCACGGGCCGAAGCTACCCCCACGTCACCGCAGACGAACTTGCGGTGGTTACGGGGCCCATAGCCCCTCTAACCACCGCAAGTTCGGAGGGCTCTAGATGCCGAGGCGCTGGGCGAGGAGCTCCCGGTGGTAGGTGGGGTCGCCGAACAGCAGCTCCGACGACTTGGCCCGCTTGAAGTAGAGGTGGGCCGGGTGCTCCCACGTGAAGCCGATGCCGCCGTGGATCTGGATGTTCTCGGCGGCGGAGTGGAAGTAGGCCTCGGAGCAGTACGCCTTGGCCAGGCAGGCCACCTCGGGCAGCTCGTCGTTGAGCTCGGCGGCGCACCAGGCGCCGTAGTAGGCGGCCGACTTGGCTGACTCGACCTCGAGCAGCATGTCGGCGCACTTGTGCTTGATGGCCTGGAACGAGCCGATGGGCCGGCCGAACTGCACCCGGTTCTTGGCGTACTCGACCGACATCTCCAGCACGAACTGGGCGCCACCCACCTGCTCCGCGGCGAGGCTGACGGCCACCAGGTCGAGCACCCGCGACAGCACGTCCCAGCCCTTGCCCTCCTCGCCGAGGAGCGTGGCGGGCACGCGGGCCAGCTCGAGCTTGGCCTGCTTGCGGGTCTGGTCCATGGTGGACAGCGGCGTGCGGGTGAGGCCGTCGGCGTCGCCGTCCACCGTGAACAGCGACACGCCGCCGGGTGTACGGGCAGCGACGATCAGCAGGTTCGCAGTATGGCTGTCGAGCACGAACATCTT
>DASQUY010000319.1:0-3255 GCA_035641055.1 Acidimicrobiales bacterium
CGTCGCGGCGCCAGCGCTCCCAGGCCGCCTCGGGGTCCGCCGGCACGTGCGCCGGGTCGCGCTCGAGGACGGTCACCCGGTGGCCGGCGCGCCCGAGGGCCAAGGCGGTACCGAGCCCGCCGACACCGCCCCCGACGACGACCACGTGTCGGGTTCCGCTCATTCCCCCTCCTGGACCGCAACGAGATTGGTAACGTCCGTTTCCAGACTACCGTAGTTGGGGTGGCCTGACATCAGCGTCGGTTCTGCTTTTCCCGCTTGGGTGAAGGGGGTTTACATGAGCAAGCTCGAGGAGGTGGCATCGGGGCTCCGGTTCCCCGAGGGGCCGGTGGCCATGCCCGACGGCAGCGTCCTGGTCGTGGAGATGTTCGGTCCCCGGATCACGCGGGTCCGGCCGGACGGCTCCAAGGAGACGGTCGCCGACGTGCCCGGAGGGCCGAACGGATTGGCGCTCGGGCCCGACGGCGCCGCCTACCTCTGCAACAACGGGGGATGCTTCACCGAGGTGCGCCTGGGGGACCAGACCCTTCCCGGGCCGCACGACCCGGACCGGTACATCGGGGGCAGGATCCAGCGGGTCGACCTCGACAGCGGCGACGTGACCGACCTCTACACGGAGTGCGACGGCTGGCCCTTGCGGGCCCCCAACGACCTCGTCTTCGACGAGCACGGCGGCTTCTACTTCACGGATCACGGGGTGACCGACACCCGGGCCCGCGTCGCCCACCTCACCGGCCTCTACTACGCGCAGCCGGACGGGTCCGCCATCCGGGAGGTGGTTTTCCCGGCCTCGTCGCCGAACGGCATCGGGCTCTCACCGGACGGGACGACGCTGTACTGGGCCGAGACGATGAACGGCCGCGTGATGCGACGCCAGGTCACCGGTCCCGGCGTGGTGGCGCCCGCGACCATGGGCCCGGCCGACTGCCTCTACGGGCTTGGTGGCCTGCAGCTGCTGGACTCGCTGGCGGTCGACGGTGACGGCAACGTCTGCGTGGCCACGCTGGTCAACGGGGGCATCACGGTGGTGTCGCCTGCAGGCGAGCTGGTGGAGTTCGTCGCCACCGACGACCTGATCACCACCAACATCTGCTTCGGCGGCCCGGACCTGACCACCGCCTACATCACCGCGTCGAGCACCGGGCGGGTCCTGCGAACAGCATGGCCCCGCCCGGGTGCTCGCCTCCACCACGCGGTTCCCGCCGCGAGGTAGAGCTCAGAGGCGCGTCACGCCTCGGTGAGGTCGACGATCTTCTGGGTGTACGCCTCTTGCTCGGGCGTCGGCGTGGCGTTGCCCATGGCCATCAGCTTGCTCATGTCGCCGTCCACCTTGATCTGGCCCGACATGAACGCCTGCATGGCGGCCTGTTGGTCGCGCTTGATGAACAGAGCCTTGGCCACGTCATAGGTCGTCGTGAGCGTCGTCGGCGCCTCGTCGAGGAGGCCGCGGGACATCGCCCCGCCGGAGAAGTGAAGCTCGACGTCGTCGCCGTCGGACCGCGTCACGACGACGTTGATGGGCCCGGGGTCGGGCCCCGACGGTGGGGGCGGAGGGCCGAGTTCCTCCACGGCTGCGAACCACGGCTCGGACAGGTATTCGTGCGCCACGGAGCTTCCCCCCTGTTCTGGCAACAGACGTCGCCGACCCTAGCGACTGGTAACGGACGTTGCCAAGAGTACGCTCGCTCGCATGCGTGCGCTGCTCTGCAAACAGTATGGCCCGCCAGATTCACTCGTCGTGGAGGAGGTGCCCGACCCCACACCGGGCCCCGGTCAGGCGGTGGTGGACGTCGTCGGGTGCGGCGTGACCTTCCCCGACCTGCTCATGATCCAGGACCTCTACCAGTTCAAGCCGGCGCTGCCCTTCTCCCCGGGAGGGCAGGTCGCCGGCGTGGTGAGCGCGGTCGGGGCCGACGTCGAGGGGACGAGTGTCGGTGACCGGGTGCTGGCGGCCACCGGCGCCGGGGGCATGGCCGAGCGGGTCGCGGTCCCGGCGGCGAGCCTCGTCCCCGTCCCCGGCGGCCTCGACATGGTCGAGGCCGCCGGCTTCCTCTACGCCTACGGCACCTCCCACCACGCCCTCAAGGATCGAGGCCGGCTGTCCGCCGGCGAGACCCTGCTCGTGCTCGGGGCGGCGGGCGGTGTGGGCCTGGCCGCGGTGGAGCTCGGTGCGGCCATGGGGGCCCGGGTGATCGCCGCGGCGTCGACGGACGAGAAGCTGGAGCTGTGCCGTACCTACGGCGCCAGCAACGCGGTGAACTACGCCGACGAGGACCTGCGGTCTCGCCTGAAGGAGCTCACGGGCGGCCGGGGTGTGGACGTCTGCTACGACCCCGTCGGCGGCGACTACTCCGAGCCGGCCCTGCGCTCGATGGCGTGGGACGGGCGCTTCCTCGTGATCGGCTTCGCCGCGGGTGACATCCCCCGCATTCCCCTCAACCTGCCGCTCCTCAAGGGCTGTCAGATCGTGGGGGTCTTCTGGGGTGCCTTCACCGCGCGACACCCGGACCGCAACGAGGAGAGCGTGCGCGAGCTGTTCGAGTGGTGGGAGGCGGGCAAGCTCCGGCCGCACGTGTCCCGCACCTTCCCGCTGGAGCAGGCGGCCGAGGCCATAGCCGAGCTCGGTGAACGCCGCGCGAAGGGCAACGTCGTGGTGGTCACCGGCCTCGAGGACGGCCGGCGCCGGTCGTAACCCCACGCGAACTGGTTGTAGCTGTGCGGTTGTATGCCGCATAGCTACAACCAGAGTGAGTCGGCCGCCGGCCGCCGAGTGGTCAGGACGGGCGCACGAGCATGAGCAGGTCCCACTCCAGCTCGGGCACCCGGCGTCCGCTGGCCGCCATGACGATGCTCCGGAACCGGCCGTCGAGGTGGGCGGCGGTCTGCCCCGCGAGGCCGAGACCCCACGCCAGCGTGCCGAGCACCTTCCACCAGTGGAACCGGGCCTCGTCGAACGTGCCGCCGCCCCGCTCGTAGCCGGCGATGTAGGGCTCGCGGCCGGCGAAGCCGCCGATCTCGCACCCGTCCTCGCGGAACCGCCACATGCGCAGCGCCGGCCACGCCAGGTCCTGCATCGGATCGCCGTGCCGCACCGTGCCCTCCCAGTCCAACACGGCCTCGAGCCCCCGGGCGCTGACGATGATGTTGCCGTTGCGGGCGTCGGTGTGGACGATCGTCCGCCTGGCGGGCGGCCCCGGCAGGTGGCGCTCGAGCCAGCGCACGCCGAGCGTCAGGGCGGGACGAGGCAGTGGCAGG
>DASQUY010000320.1:0-2494 GCA_035641055.1 Acidimicrobiales bacterium
GGGTCTGGTCCATGGTTGACAGCGCCGTGCGGGTGAGGCCCGCGGCGTCGCCATCGACCTTGAACAGGGAGATGCCCGCATCGGTCCGGGCGGCGACGATCAGCAGGTTGGCGATGTGGCCGTCGATCACGAACATCTTCGTGCCGTCGAGGCGCCAGCTGTTGCCGTCCTGGGCGGCGGTGGCCTCGATGCCCGCCCCGTCCCACTTGCCGTTCGGCTCGGTGAAGGCCAGCGTGGCGATGGTCTCGCCCGAGGCGATGCCGGGCAGGTGCGCCTTCTTCGCGGCCTCGTCGCCCGAGTGGAGCAGCGTGTTGGCGGCCAGCACCACCGTGGAGAAGTACGGCGCGCACAGCAGCGCGCGCCCCATCTCCTCGAGCACGACGGTCAGCTCCACGTAGGTGAAGCCCTGGCCGCCGTACTCCTCGGGGATGGGGAGCGACTGCAGGCCCAGCTCGCCGGCCATCTGCGACCAGACCGCGGGGTCGTAGCCCTCGGTGGTGTCCATGAGCCGCCGGACCTCGGTCTCGGGCGACTTCGACTCGAGGAACTGCCGGGTGATGCGCCGGAGCTCCTCCTGTTCCTCGGAGAAAGCGAAGTTCATGGGCCCCACGTTAGGAGCGGCGCCCGCCGGCGTCCAGCGCGAGTGTGTACACGCGTGCTACACTGCGGCGGTGGATCGGATCGGCGTCCGGGAGCTGCGCAACAACGTGGCCGCCGTGCTGCGGCGGGCGGCCGCCGGCGAACGGGTCGTCGTGACCGTCGACGGCGTGCCCGCGGCGCAGGTGGGCCCGCTCGAGGCCAACGCCGCACTGACGCTGGACGACCTCGTCGCCGCCGGCCTCGTCCGCCCACCCAGCCGCCGCGACCGGCCCCCGCCGCCCGAGGCCGAGGACGCACCGGTCGACGTCCGCCCCGACGGCGTCCTCGACGAGCTTCGCGGGCGATAGAGCCCGTGGCGTTGTTCCTGGACACCTCGGCGCTGGTGCGCCGCTACGTGCATGCGCCCGGACGCGACCTCGTCCTCGGCACCATGGCCGACGACGGGGCGTGGTGCGCCTCGGCGCTGTGCCGCTCGGAGACGCTGCTGGCGTTGCACCGGTTGGCCGTCACCCCGACGCAGCACGAGCGCATGTGGGGCCGGCTGCGCGACGACTGGGACGCCTTCTTCGTGATCCCGGTCGACGAGCGCTGCCTGGCGCAGGCCCTCGAGCTGGGCGCGACCTACGGGCTGCGCACTATCGACGCCGTCCACCTGGCGGCAGCCGACCGACTGCCCCGCCCCGCCCGGTTCGCCACGTTCGACCGCCGCCAGATCCCGGCGGCGGCCGCCCTCGGGTTCGAGGTCGTATCGCCCCACACGTGACCCGGGCACACGGACCCGCGAAACGAAACCCCGGGGCGGGCCGGTCCCGAGCTTCTCCCCAAGACCGAGACCGGCTCGCGCCTGCGAACGACGTGGCCGTGGCGGTCGGCCCGTCGCCCTCCGGGTGCTCTGCGGTGGGCATGAGCGCGTGCAGTTTCACCACGTCGACCCCACACCGACAAGTCCTAGGACCATGTGAAATGCGTCACGTCTCTATGAGTTGTCAAATGGTCACCTGGGGTGGCCAAATCCGGGTTTCGCGGGCCTTGAAGGCAGACTTGCGGGCATGACCACGCTGCACTTCGCCGACGACCGCTGCGAGATCCACAAGCTCGTGGTGGGCCCGATGGACAACAACGTCTTCGTGCTGCGCTGCACCGAGACCGGCGAGGCGGTGCTGCTCGATGCCGCCAACGAACACGAGCGGCTGCTCGAGCTCGCCGGCTCGCTGGGTGTGCGCAGCGTGCTCGAGACCCACGGGCACTGGGACCACATCCAGGCCGTCCCCGCGATGCGCGACGCCGGCTACCACGTGCACGTCACCGCCGAGGACGCGGCGATGCTGCCCTCGTACGACCAGATCCTCGACGACGAGGCAATGGTGTCGGTGGGCCGGCTGCGGCTGCGCACGATCCACACACCCGGGCACACCCCCGGCTCCATGTGCTTCCTGCTCGAGGGCTCGCCCGTGCTGTTCGCCGGCGACACCCTGTTTCCCGGCGGCCCCGGCGCCACCCGATTCCCCGGCGGCGACTTCGAGACGATCATCGCCTCCATCGACCGCAAGCTGTTCACCCTGCCGCCGGACACGTTGGTGCTGCCCGGCCACGGTGCCGACACCACCATCGGCACCGAGCGCCCCCACCTCCAAGAGTGGATCGACCGGGGCTGGTGACGTTGGCTGGCGCCCTCCGCTATGACGAGCGTCCGTACGACGAGACGCCGGTTCACACCGAGGACCTGCCCCCGACCCCGGTGCGCGACCGCAACATCCCGGCGTCCGCCTGGATCGAGGCACCCGACGAGCTGCGGCGGCTGGGCGACGACCTGCCCGGCCGCCCGGTGGCCGACTACAAGCGCCGCATCGGACCCTGGCTCCTGTGGCGGGCGGGTCCTGCCTCCGGCGCCGAC
>DASQUY010000321.1:0-6680 GCA_035641055.1 Acidimicrobiales bacterium
CGAGCAGCGTGCCGAACACGGTCGGTGCATCGAAGCGCGGCACGCACAGCCAGCCGACGCCGCCGTCGGGCGCGACCAGTGCGCCCGTGTGACAGTCGGACAGGAACGCGAAGTCCTCGATCGGTGGAAACGGCGACGGCATGGACACGTCCTCGTTGGGGGAGTGAGAGGTCGAGTGGGTGCTCATGGTGCGATCCACGGCTCGCGCCAACCGCCGTGGCCGGCGACGATGCCGTCGGCGGCCGCCGGCCCCCACGATCCCGGCGAATAGCTGTGAACGGGCGCGGGAGCGTCCAGCAACGGCTGCATGATCCGCCAGGTCTCCTCGACGCCGTCCTGCCGGGTGAAGCGCACGCTCTTGCCCACGCGCGAACTCCATGTCCAGCGTGATCGTCTCGGGCCCGTCGGCATCGGCTCGCCGGGCCTCGATGCAGAGCCTGATCCCCGTCGACGGGTCGAGCTTGACCACCAGCTGGCTGCGCTCGGGCGCGCGGTCGCCGGTGAATCCGAAGCCCAGCCGGGGCGGACGCTTGAACACGAGCCGCACCTCGGTCTGGGTGACGGGTAGCCGCTTGCCCGTGCGGATGAAGAACGGAACGCCCGACCAGCGCCAGTTGTCGATGTCGAGCCGCAGGGCGGCGTAGGTCTCCGTGGGTGAGTCCGGCGCCACCCCGGGGATGTCGAGGTAGCCCTCGTACTGGCCGCGCACGTAGTGCGCCGGGTCGGCCGCCGCCACGGCACGGAACACGGCGAGCTGCGCGTCCTTGATCGTCGCCGGGTCGCCGCCGGCGGGGGCCTCCATCGCCGCGGCCGAGACCACCTGCATGAGGTGGTTGACGACGACGTCGCGCAGCGCGCCGACCGGGTCGTAGAAGTGGCCCCGGTCCTCGACCCCGAAGCTCTCGGCCAGCGTGATCTGCACGCACCCGAGGCTGTTCCGGTTCCAGACCGGCTCGAGCATCGTGTTGGCGAAGCGGAGGTACAGGAGCTCTTCGAGGCCCATCTTTCCGAGGAAGTGGTCGATGCGGTAGATCTGCGCCTCGTCGAGGTGCTGGTGGAGCTCGTCGGCGAGCGCCCGGGCCGACGCCAGGTCGTGGCCGAACGGCTTCTCGACGACCACCCGGGCCCGCTCGGTGAGGCCGGCATCGGCCAAACCGGCCACGACCGTGCCGAACAGGAACGGCGGGATCTCCAGATAGAAGACCGGCTGATCGGCGCCCTTGATGGCTGCCGCCACCCGCTCGTAGGTGGCGGCGTCCGTGAAGTCACCGGACACGTAGGACAGCCGGCCGGCGAGGCGACTGAACACCTGCTCGTCGAGGGCCTCGCCCGTGCGGACGATCGCCTCGCGGGCGCGATCGCGCAACTCTTCGTCGGTCCAGTCGTCCACCGCGACCCCCACGATCGGGCAGTCGAGCAATCCCCGCCGCTCGAGGCGGTACCACGACCGGAACGTCATCACCTTGGCCAGGTTGCCCGTGATCCCGAAGACCACGAAGACGTCCGCGGGTCGCTCTGCCGAGCTGTACATGATGTTCCTCCGAAGGCGATGCGACCAGCTCTGCCACTCGTCGCCATCTGCGGTCGACGGTAAGGGAGCGGCTCCGATGGGTGGTCACCCCCGGTGGGTGACCGGCACGGTCAGGGCAGGATGTCGAGCGCTCCTGTGTCCTCGATGGCCGCGATCGACCGGTCCAGCAACCCCTGGAGGAGCTGGAGCTGCCGCTCGCTGATCACCTCGATCTGGCCCGTGGCCACGATGGGATAGATGAAGCAGTAGGCGACGGTTCGCGTGTAGTCCCGCACCAGCTCCCCACGGGGGTAGCTGATGCCTCGGGCCGCGAGCCCCTCTGCGTACCGGTCGATGAGCCGATCCTCGTGGGCGCGGCGGTCCTCGGCGGTCAGGCTCTGGCTGAGGAAGTAGGCGAGGTCGTACCCGCCCCGTCCGCGGAAGCAGATCTGCCAGTCGACGAGCGTGACGGGGGCGTGCTGTGGGGTCGTCCCGAAGAAGAGGTTGTCGAGCCGGAAGTCCCCGTGGCAGAAGGTGTGCGGCGGCACCGTCGCCTCCTCCATGAACCAGGGGACGAGCCCCGCGTACCGGTCCCCGAAGTCCCGGATGTGGTCGGTCATGCGATCGCCGAGGAGCTCCAGGGCGCGCGGCCAGGCCTGCTTGTACATGCCGGCAAGCACCTGAGGGAAGGGCGGGTTGGCGTAGCTCGGCAGCCACGGGTAGTCGGCGAGGCGAGGACCGTCCCAGGAGAACGAGTGCAGGTCGACCATCGCGTCGACAGCGGTCGCGGCGTCGTCCACGGTGCAGCCGGCGACCTGGTCCTCCATGCGACGCCCCCCGCAGTCCTCGAAGACGAGCGCGAAGTCGCCGCTCGCCGGGTCGAACCCGGCGAAGTACACCCGCGGCGTCGCCACGGGGACGGCGGGCGCCGCCTCCTGGTAGAAGCGGACCTCCTTCTCGTAGAAGCGCAGCGGCTCGACGACGTTCGCCCGCGCGCCCTCGTCCAGCGTCGGAAACTTGACGACGACGCTCGAGGGGGTCCCCTTCCCGGTGAGCGTCAGCCGGTAGAGGCGACCCAGGAGGCCGATGCCGATGGCGATTTGCTCCCGGTCGAACGACGCCACGGGGGCGCCGATGATCTCGGACAGCCAGGCGGCGGAGACGTCCTCGGGGGCGTGCGGAAACGTGTCGGTCATGAGTTAGAGCAGCCGGAGCTCCCGGGCCCGCTGGATGGCGCCGTCCCGGTCGGCGACCCCCAGCTTCTGGTAGATGTGCTTCAGGTGCGTCTTGATCGTGTTGGTCGAGACGAACAGGGCGTGACCGATCTCCGTGTTGGACATGCGTGAGGGCAGGAGGCGGAGCAGCTCCAGCTCCCGGTCGCTCAAAGGGTCGATCAGCTCGGGGCTCCGCCCCGCGGCCCGCCGGGTGGCGGCGAGCACGAGCTCGGCGTGGCTACTTGGCCGCCCCCGGGCCGCGTCGGCGACGAGGGCAACGGCCGCCTCGCCGGCGCTGGCGAAGGGGCCCACTTGGCCGTCGCGCCCCGTGGCGGCGAGCAGATCGGCGACCCTCGACCGGGCCGCGGCCGTCGCGCCCTCCGCCCGCTCCACGAGCGCCGTCGCCAGCTCCCGCTCGAGGTCCCCGAGCGGTGAGCAGGCGGTGGGCCAGGCGTCGAGGGCCTTCCGCGCCTGTGTCGGGTCACCGGACTCCACAGCCAGCGCCACGTCGGTGAGGGCGAGCTCCCAGCTGGCGGACGACCCGTCGACCGGCACCGCGGGATCGCTGTCGCCGAGGGCGGCGAGCGCCCGCCGCTCGACTGCGAGGAACCGGCCGGCGACCATCGGTGCGAGCGGGCCGCCGCCGAGCTCGGAGTGCCGGCGGAGCCACGACAGCGCCGCCTCGGGAGCCCCCCGCGCCAGTTCGACGAGGGCCCGCTCCCCGAGGATGAAGCCGACCCACGGCCAGCGGCGCCACCGTACGGCCCGGGCGAGGGCGGCGTCGCCCCACGCGTCCGCCGCATCGAGGTCGTCAGCGTTCCGGGCCGCCACCGCCAGCGCCGTCTCCGCGGGGATGGGGGTGGGGTGCTCCTCGGCCAGGTGTTCCGCCGCCAGCTCCAGGGCCCGGTGCGCCGCCGCGGGCGCCGACCCACGGTTGGCGAGCGCCTCCATCAGCGCCAGAGTCCCGAGCCCCTGGACGAGGAAGTTGGCGGCGGTGGACGGGGGCGTGCGGACGGCGGCCTCGGCGTCGTCCAGCGCGCCCGCGGCCCCGAGGAGCAGCCGGATCTTGGCGCCGGTGAAGTGGAGTAGGCACGTCAGGGCGGGCGGATCGGTCACCTCGAGGACATCGGGGATGTCGGCGGCGGCCAGGTCGGCCAGGGCGGCCAGCGAACGTTCCTCCCTCGCCAGCACGTCGCGGTGCGGGTTGGCCACCTCGACGAGGCCGCACGCCAGCACGTCGGCCACCACTTGCTCGCCTCGGGTCAGGTTGCCGTCGCGCTCGACCGCGGCCAGGAGCGATGCGCTCGACTCCGGCCGTCCAGCGATCAGGTGGAGCGCCACCTCGGTGAGGCGGAGCCGGGTGTGCTCGCCCTGGACGCGGCGGGGCAGGGCGCGCACCCAGCCCAGCACGGTCTCCACCTGACCCTGGTCCCACAGGGGGCGCCCGTGCTGGTAGATGAGGTCCACCAGCAGGCCCCAGGCCCGCGCCGCTTCCAGGTACTCGGCCGCCTGCCCGGGATCGTCCCGGTCGAGGCACCAAGCCGCGGCTCGTTGTTGGAGGAGCGCGGGACGGTCCGGATCGGCCATGGCCAGGTCATGGCGGAGGAACTCCCGGACCAGCCGGTGGAGGCGGTACCCGCCCGATACGCCGCCCAACGGTACGACGAACAAGGCTCCCTGGCGCAGCTCGGCGAGGAGCTCGGCGCCGTCGCGTCGCCCGGTGACGCTGTCGCACAGCCCGGGGTCGAGCTCGTGGAGCACGGAGACGTCCAGGAGGAACGAGCGCAGCTCCGGCCGGAGCCGGCCGAGCAGCTCGGCCGAGAGGTAGTCGACGATGCCGCGGTCGGTCGCGCCGAACCGGGTGATGGCCGAGACGTCGGCGGTGCCGCGGAGCGAGAGGGCGGCCAACTGCACGGCGACCGGCCATCCCTCGGTGAGCTGCACGAGATGGTCGGCGGCGTCCCCCGTCAGCTCGTGGCCGCTGAGCGCCCTGACCAGCTCGGCGGCTTCCCTCGACGAGAACCGCAGGTCCTCGGCCCGCAGTTCGAGGAGCTGGCCGTTGGCGCGTAGCCGATGGGTCGGCAGCGTCGGGTCGCTGCGGGACGCCACGACGTAGTGGACCTGAGGTGGCGCCTCCATGACCAGCCGCGTCAGATCGGCGATGACGGGGCCACCATCGAGGTGGTCGACGTCTTCGAGGACGACAGCCACGTCCGCCGCCAGATCCGCGAAGTCCTCCAGCAGCGCGTCGACCACCTCGTCGCCGAGACCGGGCGCCGGCGAGCCCAGCAGCGACCTCGCCCGCCCGCCGAGGCCGGGATCGACCTCGGCCAGGCACCCGAGGAAGTGCTCGCCCATCCGCACTGGGTCGTGGTCTCGCTCGTCGAGGCTCAGCCAGGCGATCGGGCGGCGCCGGGCGGCCTCGTGCCACTGGCTCAGCGCCACCGACTTGCCGTACCCGGCGGGCGCCGCCACGACCGTGAGCCGGCGGTCCCACGCCTCGTCGAGCGAGCGGTCGAGGCGCGGGCGCGCGACCGCGAAGTCGGGGGCGGTTGTCGGACCGAGCTTCGAACGGAGGATCGCAGACAGTGCGAGTCAGACTACTCGTCGTGAGTATGCCGCGGCCGCGCTGCCAGCCCGCCGGCGTCAGGCCTCCGTGAGCTCGCGCACGGAGACGAGCTCCAGCCCGAAGTCTGAGATGCGCCGCAGGGCGCCGTGGAGCGCAGCCTGGTCCGCGACCCAGCCGACCAGCCGGGTGCCTTCCGCGCTGCTCGAGACGACCTCGAACCCCTCGATGGCGCGCGCGAGACGAGGACCGAGGGGCCCTCGGAGGACGATCTCGTAGCGCGTGCGTGCCAGGTTGGTCTGCTCCAGGCTCGGCTCCTTCACCACTATGCAGGAGTCCCGATCGGGGGGCATCACTCCGTCTGGGTGATCGCGCGGATCGGACGCACCAGATCACTCGTGGCGGGTGATGCGAGCGCCGACGCACCGGCGCACAGTGGGCCCGTCCGATACCCGGAAGGGGAACCCTCGTGACCGACACCAGCGACATGCTCGGCCCGATCGACTACCTGGTCGTGGAGTTTCCGGGCAACAAGTTCAACGGGCAGATCCTCCCGGCGCTCACCCGCCTCATCGCCCACGGCACGGTGCGGGTGCTCGACCTCGCCTTCGTCACGAAGGACGCCGACGGGGTGGTCTCCTACGGAGAGATCGAGGACCTCGACGACGACGAGGTCGGATCCCTGAAGGGCCTCTCGGCGTTTCTCGCCGATGTCGTGAGCGAGGAGGACCTCGCGGTCGCGGCCGCCGAGCTCTCCCCGAACAGCTCCGCCGCCCTGATCGTGTGGGAGAACACCTGGGCGGCGCCGTTCGCCCACGCTGTGCGCGGCTCCGGCGGCGAGCTGATCGCCAGCGGCCGCCTCCCCGCCAGCGCCGTCCTCGACCTGCTCGCCAATACCGCGAGCTGAGAACAAGGAGAGATCTCATGCCACTCGGACGCGTCGGCCGACCAGGGCTCATCCGCACCATGGGCAGGACGGCAGTCATCGCCGGCACCGCCACCGCGGTGTCGGGCCGCATGCAACGCCGGCAGGTGGCCCGGGCCCAGCAGGCCGAGGACGCCGCCGCCTACGAGCAGCAACAGCAGTGGGCCGCCCAGCAGCAGTGGGCCGCCCAACAACAGGCAGCCCAGCCGCCGCCGGCTCCACCGCCGCCGGCTCCACCGCCGCCGGCCGCCGGCCAGAGCGACACGATCGACCAGCTCAAGGAGCTCGGGGCCTTGCGCGACCAGGGGGTGCTCACCGACGAGGAGTTCGTCGCCCAGAAGGCGAAGATCCTCGGGAGCTGACATCGACCGCGGCGCGTCACGGCGTGGCGAAGACGGTCTCCCAATCGTTCTGCATGCTGACGACGGTCCAGCCGAGGCGGTCGGCGACGGCGGTGATCGGCTC
>DASQUY010000322.1:0-2043 GCA_035641055.1 Acidimicrobiales bacterium
CGGTTGAAGCGCTCTGCGGCCTCAACGCTGCTGACGTGGCCGACGCCGGGCATGATGACGAAGCGCGAGTCGGGGATCGCGGCGTGAAGACGTTCGCCGACGTTGACGGGGGCGCGAACGTCGGCGTCGCCGAAGAGCAACCGGGTCGGCAGGTCGATGTCGTTGAGAATGTCGGTGAGGGGTAGCATCTCCATGGAGTGCGGGCGCCAGCCGTCGGCAGTTCGGGTGTCATGCCGAACCGGTGCGGGGCGACACGCCGCTCGGCCCGACAGCCCAGGCCGACGTCGTTGCCGACCTCGTCGCGGCGCTGGGCCTCGGGGACATCACACTCGTGGGCAACGACACGGGCGGGGCGATCTGCCAGCCGGTCGTGACGCGCCATCCGGCGGCGATCGGCCGTCTCGTGCTCACGTCGTGCGACGCCTTTGACAACTGCCCGCCCCGGTTCGTCCGGTTCCTTGTGTGGGGCAGCTACCTGCCGGGCAATGCCTGGCTCATCGCGCAGGCGATGCGATCGCCTCGCTTCGCCACGCTGCCGATCGCTTTCGGGCGGCTCACCCGCCGGGCCTCGATCGCGGGCCCCTCCACGTGATGTTCGAGCCGCTGCGCCGCTTGCGTGGCGTGCGCCGGGACCTCGTCCGCCTGCTCCGCTCGCTCGACGCCGCCGACACGCAGGCCGCAGCCCAGGCGTTGCCCGACGTCACGATCCCCGTGCTCATCGCGTGGTCGGCCGACGATCGGATCTTCCCGCCCGAACATGCCGACCGCTTGGCCGCCCTGTTGCCCAAGGCCACACTGTCGCCGATCGGCGACAGCCTCGCCTTCAGCCCCGTGGACCAGCCGGCGGAGCTGGCTCGCCTCATCGCCGCCTTCGCCGGCCGCACGGCGGGACCGGCGAAGCTGCGCCCGACGCAACGTAGCGAGCCGACGCGCACGGTCGGGCCCGGGCGCGTCGCGCGGTTCACACGGGAGGCGGCGCTACTGAGGGCTGAGCGAGGTTTGCGATCGGCGGAACTGCGCCCGCTTTGATCACCTCGAACAGGCTGGTCCAGTTGTCCTTGCCGTGTCCGGCGGCGATGGCCCGGTCGTAGTGCGACTTGATCGCCTGGGGTAGGGCGAGATCGATGCCGGCGTCGGCGCTGGCGTCGAGGATGTGCCCGGCGGTTGCGCCCATCATGGTTGCGGTGCTGAGGTCGCCGGGATGGACGCCGCTGTCGAGCTGGCGGGCGGTCCCGGTGCCGTGGCCGGTCATGGCCGGGATGCCGGCGATGGTCTCGATCGCCTGGGGAACGAACTCGGCTGCCGACACCCCCGCCGCCGCGACGAGCGCGGTGGCGTGGAGCAGTCCCGACAACGTGGTGAGGAACACATCCAGCTGCGCCTGGTAGAAGAGCTGCGCTAGGCCGGGGTCGTCGCCGAGGTAGCGGGGCTCGCCGATCACCCGGAGCGTCGGCGCGTGGGCGTCGAAGACCTCCCGGGGACCGCTGTAGTAGACGTAGGCGCCGTCGGTGCCGACCATCGGAGCCGGGACCATCACGCCACCGGTCAGGAACCGGGCGCCGCGACCGGTGGCCCACGCCGACGCCTCACGGGTCCGCACCGGCGTGTCGGAGCTGAGGTTGACGATCACCTTGCCCACCAGCCCGTCGGCGGCCGCGCCGTGGGCCGGTTGCCGAAGATGTCGTACATGGCCTGATAGTCGGTGAGGCTGAGGATCACGAGGTCGGCGGCACCGACCGCCTCCCTCCGGGTTGTGGCCCGGGTGGCGCCCCGGGCGACGAGCTCGTCGGCCCGGCTGGCGGTCCGGTTCCATACCGTCACGCGGTGGCCGCTCGCCAGCAGCGCTCGGGTCATCGCCCGTCCCATCGGCCCCAGCCCGATGACCGTCACCGGGGGTCCGGCCGGCTGCGTGGTCACGACGCGCGGCTCCGGATCTCCTCGTAGATGCGGGCCAAGCCCTCCGAGCCGTGGCCCGCGGCGATCTGACGCCGGATGAGCCTCTGGACCGGCTCGATCACGTCGGTGCTGACCCCCTGGTCGACG
>DASQUY010000323.1:0-6275 GCA_035641055.1 Acidimicrobiales bacterium
CCTCGTCGACGGGCACCCGCCTCTGCCGTTCGATCACCTGGTCCTCGCAGTCGGAGCGACCACGAGCTGGTTCGGCATCCCCGGCGCCGCCGAGCACAGCTTGCCCCTCTACACGCTCCAGGACGCCACGAGGCTGCGCAACCACGTCATCGCGCGCTTCGAGGCGGCCGACGCCGATCCGGCGCTCGTCGACGACGGCGAGCTCACTTTCGTCGTGGTCGGCGGGGGACCGACCGGCGTCGAGACCGCCGGGGCGCTGGCCGAGCTGTTCGCGGTGGTGTTCAAGCGCGACTACCCGGCGCTGGGCGTGGGCCGGGCCCGGGTCGTGCTGGCCGAGGCCCGCGACGCCCTGCTGGGACAGCTCCACACCGCCTCCCAGCGGCGGGCGCTCGACGCGCTGCGGGCACGACGGGTGGAGGTTCGGCTGGACGAGCCCGTCGCCGAGGTGGCGCCGGACCACGTCCGCTTCGCCGCCGGCGACGTCCTGCCGGCCCGCACGGTCATCTGGGCGGCCGGAGTGCGGGCGCACCCGCTGGCCGAGGCGCTGGGGCTGCCCACGACGCCGGCCGGGCGGGTGGACGTGGCCCCCGACCTGTCGGTACCCGGCCGCCCCGGCGTGTGGGCGGTGGGCGACGTGGCTGCGCCGCGCGGCAAGCGGGGCGCCGGTGACCCGCTGCCTCAGCTGGCGCCCGTGGCCATGCAGTCGGGTGCCCACGTCGCCCGCCAGATCGGCCGGGAGGTCGGGGGCAAGCCCCGGCAGCCGTTCCGGTTCCGGGACAAGGGCACGATGGCCACCATCGGCCGCCGCTCCGCCATCGCCGAGCTTCCAGGTCGCATTCGCCTCCACGGCACGGTCGCCTGGTTCGCCTGGCTCGGCCTGCACATCCTCTACCTCGCCGGCCTGCGCAACCGGGCGTCGGTCCTCCTCAACTGGGCCTGGGGCTACGTCACGTGGGACCGGGGCCCGCGCATCATCCTGCGGAGCGAGCCGGCCGCGCCCGCGATTACCGCTACGTATCGTGCGAAAAACACCGGGGAAAGCCCCGGTTCATGACCCTCCGTCAGCTAATTTCCCGCTCCATGGCCGAGAGCGACAGCATCACGACGACCATCGACGCCTATATGGCGGCCTTCACGGCGACCGATCGCGAGGCCTGGCTGGGGTGCTTTGCCGAGGATGCCTGGATCGAGGATCCGGTCGGGACGCCTCGGCGGGAGGGCCTCGCCGCCATCGGGGAGTACTGGGACGACGCCCAGGCGATTCCCGACATCATCGAGTTACGACCCCTCGACCTGCGCGTGATCATCGGGAACGAGGCGGCGTTCACCATGCAGGCCCGACCCAACCTGGGCGGCGACACCTACGCGCTCGACATCATCGACGTCATGACCTTCGACGACGACGGCAAGATCACCTCCAACCGGGCCTTCTACGACCCGGACGCCCTACGCCGGGCGGAGGAGTAGCCGCCCGGGCGGGCCCCGTAGGGTGTGAGCATGGCGTACCGGAAACCCGGCCGGAGCGTGAGGGCTGCCAACAGGCTGATGCGGCGGCTGCGTGTGGTGCCCGTGCTGGCGGTGCCGGGGCGCAAGACGGGCCGCATCCAGGAGGTCCCGATCAACGTGCTCGAGCACGAGGGCAGTCGCTACCTGGTGTCGCCGCGCGGCGAGACCGAGTGGGTGCGCAACCTGCGCGCCGCGTCCTCGGCCGAGCTGCGGCGGCGGAGCGGGTCCGAGGCCATCGCCGCCAGCGAGGTGCCCGACGACCGCAAGCCCGACCTCATCGCCGCTTACCGCCAGCGCTGGGACCGGGAGACCCGGGCCCACTGGCAGGCCCTACCCGACCCCGCCGACCACCCGATCTTCGAGATCCACCCGGCCTGACCCGCGCCCTTCAGCGTTGGGGTTGCTCTGCCGGGGTCTCGCGGTCTTCATCGGGAGCCAGGCCCTCGGCGAGCGCGTGCTCCAGCTCGGCGTCGGCGGCCAAGGGGGCGGCCTCGTCGCTGGGCAAGCTCGTGCGGAAGATGTCGGGCTCGAGGTAGAGGACGCGGGCCGCCGGCACCGCTCGGCGCACGTTGGCCTCGATCCGGTTGACGGCCTCCACCGCGTCCTCGATCGACATGCCGTGCACCAGCTCGAGCTTGGCGCCCACGAGCAGCTCGTCGGGGCCGATGTGCTCGGTGCGCATGTGGATGAGCCGGGTCACGCTGGGCTCGATCTCGATGGCGGCGGCGATCCTCTGCTGGTCGGTGCGGGTGGCGGCCTCGCCGATGAGCAGCCCCTTCATCTCGATGGCCAGGACCACCGCGATGACCACCAGCAAGGTGCCGATGCCGAGCGTGCCGATGGCGTCCCACAGGGGATCGTCGGTGAGCACCGTGACGGACACGGCCAGGAGGGCGAAGACGAGTCCGACGAGCGCGCCGAGATCCTCCAGCAGGACCACCGGCAGCTCGGGGCTCTTGGAGCGGCGGATGAACCCCCACCAGCTCATGTCCGGCCCCTTGGCGCGCTGCGACTGGACGACGGCGGTGCGGAACGACAGGCACTCGAGCACGATGGCGACGAGCAGGATGCCGATGGCCACCGACGCCGACTCGACCTCGTGGGGGTCCCGGATCTTCTGCACGCCCTCGTAGATGGCGAACATGCCGCCGAGGCTGAACAGGATCATCGCCACCACGAACGCCCAGAAGTAGCGCTCGCGCCCGTACCCGAAGGGGTGCTCGGCGGTGGGCGCCCGGCGGGAGCGGCTGTGCCCGAGCAGCAGCAGCGCCTGGTTGCCCGAGTCCGCCGCGGAGTGGATGGCCTCGGCCAGCATCGAGGCCGAGCGGGTGAGCAGGAACCCGACGAACTTGGCGGCGGCGATCCCCAGGTTGGCGAGCAGCGCCGCGATCACGGCCCTCATTCCGTGCCCGGTACCGGCCATCGGTCGGCAGGGTAGTGCGGCAGGCCCGGGCGCCCGCGGCAATGATCGACGGCCGTCCTCAGCGGTGGGCGTCGGCGTCGAGCAGGTGGGCGACCGCGGTGGTGACCTTGCGGGCGGTCGGGAGGTGGAGGAACTCGTTGGGGCCGTGGGCGTTGGAGCCGGGGCCCAGCACGCCGGTGACGACGAACTGAGCCTGCGGGAACCGCCGGCCCAGCATGCCCATGAACGGGATGGTGCCGCCCTCGCCCAGCGAGCGGGGCGCCTGGCCGAAGGCCGCCACCGAACCCCGCTCGATGGCGCGGGCCAGCCACGGCAGCTCGGGCGGAGCGTGCCACCCGGTCTCGGCGGTGCCGCGGCGCACGGTGACCCGGGCCCCGTAGGGCGGGTCGGCGGTGAGCCGCCGCTCGAGCGCCTCGGCGGCGACGCCGGCATCGGCCGTCGGAGGGATGCGCACCGACAGCTTCACCGCCGTCGACGGGCGCAGCACGTTGCCGGCCTCGGTCGGCGGAGGCGCGCCCTCGATGCCGACCACCTCCAGCGACGGCTGCCAGGTGCGGGCCACGAGCTGCTGCTCGGCCGTGGCGACGGTCGGCCGGGTGCCCTCGGCGAGCGGGAACCGGGCGGCGAAGTCGCCCAGCTCGGGCGCCGTGGCGGCGATCTGGCGCAGCCGCTCGTCGGGAACGGCCGCGTGGAGCTGGGGCAGCAGCAGCTCGCCGCTGCCGGCGTCCTCGATGCGGTCGAGGAGCTGGCGGAGGATGCGGAAGCTGGACGGCACCACGCCGCCGGCCGAGCCGGAGTGCACGCCCTCGGTCAGGACGTCGATGCGGACGACCAGGTCGACCAGGCCGCGCAGCGACGTGGTGATCCAGAGGCGGTCGTAGTCGCCGCACCACGAGTCGAGCGCCACGACCAGCGACGGCTGGCCCAGCCGGTCACCGAGCGCCTCGAGGTGGGCGGGCAGGTCGGGGCTGCCGGACTCCTCGCTGGCCTCGATCAGGACGACGCAACGGCGATGGGCACCGCCGGCCGCCCGGACGGCTTCCAGCGCGGTGATGGCGGCGAACGTGGCGTAGCCGTCGTCGGCGCCGCCGCGGCCGTACAGCTTGTCGCCCTCGATCACCGGCGTCCACGGGCCGAGCCCGTCGCGCCAGCCGGTCATCTCCGGCTGCTTGTCGAGGTGGCCGTACAGCAGGACGGTGTCAGCGTCGTCGCCACGGTCGCCCGCGGTGGTGGCGTCGCCGTGCGGCGGGACGTCGACGAGCAGCAGCGGCGTGCGCTCGTCGAGCTCGTGCACCTCCACCGTCGCATCGGTGAGCACCTCGCCGACGTGGCGCTCGCACCACTGCCGCAACAGCTCGGTGGCGCGGGCCATGTGGCCCGCCTCGCGCCAGCGCGGGTCGTAGGCGACCGAGACGTTGGGGATGCGGATGTAGTCGTGCAGCACCGGGACGATGTCGTCGCCCCAGGTCTTGTCGACGTGCGAGGCGGCGGCGTCGGCGTCGAAACTCACGGCACGATTCAAGCAGGGTGGCGGGCGTCGGGTGTGGGGGAACGCCGGGTACGACGCTCGACGAGGGTGGTGCCCACGGTGATCGCCGCGAGGATCGCCAGCGAGATCACGGCGTCGATCTGCGTGGCTGCCACCGCCACGCTGGCGCCCACGAGCGCGGCGACGACGTACGGCGCACCGGGGCGATCGCCGCGCCGCAGGCGGATGGCGGCCAAGGCGCCGAAGAACGCGGCCACGCCGGCGCCGAACGCGGCGGCGAGCACGCCCTCCAGCGGCTCGGCGGGGTGGACGAGGGCGTCGTGCAGCCCCATGGCCGTCAGGACGACGCCGAAGACGAGCGGGATGTGCAGGTAGCTGTAGACGTCGCGGGCCAGCCGTGCCCTGTCCGGCCCGGTGGAGGCGAGCAGAGCCCGCTCCCCGGCCGAGGCGTCGACGTCGAAGTACGCCCACCACAGTCCGCTCAGCAGGGCGATGGCCACGAGCGTCAAGCCGGCGAGGTCCCAGTCGACCGCCAGCTCGTCGCTGCCCGCCCCGATCGCCACCACCGACTCGCCGAGGGCGACGATGACGATGAGCCCGTGGCGCTCGACGAAGTGCCCGGGGTGGACGGTGAACCCGGCGACGCCGGTGATGTACGGCCCGGCGTAGCTGAGGCCGATGGCCACGAGCCACAGCGCGGTCCGGGCCGCCCCGTCGGCCGTTCCGGCGGCCACGAGCAGGCCGGCGGCCGCCAGGTTCGTGGGGGCCAGGCGCAGGATCGCGGCGCGGGTCGAGTCGGGGTTCTCGCCGGCGAGCCCGAACAGCACCGCGTGCAGGGCCATGACCACCAGGTAGCCGAGGCCGAAGGCCACGCCGTTGTCCTCGAAGGCGCCCGGGACGGCGAGGGCGGTGACGAGCATGGCGGCCATGGCGGCGAGCACGACGAGCCGCGGTGCCAGCTCGCGGGTGCGGACGGCGTTGGTCAGCCAGGCGTAGGCGCCCCAGGCCCACCACAGCACCGCGAACATGAGCACGCCCTGACCGAGGGACGTCCAGGTCGGGTCCTCGGCGACGCCCCCGGTGATCTGCGTGAAGCCGAAGACGAAGACGAGGTCGAAGAACAGCTCGAGCGGCGTGACCCGCGGCTCCTCCGCCGCAGCACGGTCTTCGGCCTCGGTCCGCGTCACCGTCGGCTCTACGTCGACCCGAAGAGGAGGAAGGCAGCGAAGAACCCGAGCACCAGGAAGACCGTGGCGATGATGCCGCAGATCCGTCCCGCGGCGATCATCCCCCGGTTGCTGTACGCCCCCGGGTCGCGGTCGATCTCG
This sequence comes from Acidimicrobiales bacterium, assembly GCA_035641055.1. GTDB lineage: Bacteria > Actinomycetota > Acidimicrobiia > Acidimicrobiales > VFJN01 > DASQUK01. The sequence goes on from DASQUY010000323.1 coordinate 5,747, forward strand.
GCGAGGGCGTTGTTCGCCATGATCCAGGCGACGAGCCCCAGCGGGCTGCAGATGAGCAGGCTCAGGATGCCGAGCACCAGGATCGTCGTTCCCTGGGGATGGTCCCGCGGGGCCGCGCCGTAGCCGTACGGCCCTGGCGGCGGTGGGGGCGGCGGTGTCGTCATCGTTCGCTCGGCCACTGCTCGTTCTGGCCCCGCACGTCCGGGGCCGAGGCACGCTCCTTGGACCGGAGAACTGTAGGCCGTCGCCGGCCACGTGTCCGGGATCGTCGATGCGGCCGCTACCGTCTCGAACACGCCCTCGTAGCTCAGGTGGACAGAGCAACCGCCTCCTAAGCGGTAGGCCGCAGGTTCGAATCCTGCCGGGGGCGCCGCCGGAAGGGGTAGACATCGTGTCGGTCAGGTTCGGGGTGCACATCGGCCAGCAGAACCTCGCGATGGACGAGCTGCGGGCGACCTGGCGGCGCTTCGAGGACGCCGGCGTCGACTGGATCTCGGTGTGGGATCACCTCTACGAGGCGCCGCCAGCC
>DASQUY010000324.1:0-3241 GCA_035641055.1 Acidimicrobiales bacterium
GGTTTCGAGGGGGCCGGCGCGGCCGTGGCGGAGATCGAGGCCTGCCGCGACCGCTACGCGCACACCGACTGAGCGAAAGCGCTCAGGCGCCGGCCTCGCGGCCGGCGAGCAGCGCGGCGCCGATGGCGCCGGCCCGCTCGCCGAGCTCGGCGGGGACGATGCGCACGTCGGGGCGCTCCTCCGGCGCCATGACCTGCTCCTTGTAGGCGGCGCGCACCGGGTCGAGCAGCAGGTCGCCGGCCTCGACCAGCCCGCCGCCGATCACGACCAGCGAGCAGTCGACCAGTGTGACGAGGTTGGCCACGCCCAGCGCCACCCAGCCGGCCAGCTGGTGCATGAGCGCCCGCGCTTCGGGATCGCCCTCCCGGGCGGCGCGGGTCACGTGCTCGCCTCGCACGTGCTCGGCCACGCCCCCGGCCAGCTCCACCCCCCGGCGAAGCCGTCCCGCCTCGGCGGCCTCTCGCCCGAGTCGCCCGAGGCCGCTGCCCGACGCCAACCGCTCCCAGCAGCCCCGGCGTCCGCAGGGGCACGGGGGGCCGTGGGCATCGACCACCATGTGCCCGGCCTCGCCGCCGAAGCCGTGCGCACCCCGGATCAGCTCGCCGTCGGCGATGAGGCCGGCGCCGATCCCGGTGCCCAGGGTGACGACCACGGCGTCGTCGGCCCGGGCGGCACCGGCGAGGTGCTCGCCCCAGGCGGCGCAGGTGGCGTCGTTCTCGACCCGGACCGGCAGGTCGAGCCGCCGGTCGAGCTCGACGCCGATGTCGACGTTGCGCTGGCCGGGGAGGTTCGGGCTGACGCGCAGCACGCCCTTGCGGTCGACCAGACCGGCGATGCCCACGCCCACGGCGGCGACCGGTTCGCCCGCCTGCATGGCGAGTCGGCGGACCACGCGGGCCATCGCATCGAGCAGCGGCCGCTCACCGTCGGGCGTGGACTCCCGGGCCTCGCTCACCACCGCTGCGGGGTCATCGGGGTGCACGGCCATGCCGAGCACCTTCGTCCCGCCGACGTCGATGCCGGCGACGAGCCCCTTCACGGTCAATACCGCAACAGCGCGCCGATGCGGCCGAGCACGTCGAGGTCGGCGTTGCCGACGCAGATCTCGACGCGGCACGACTGGGCCAGGGCCTCCTCGATCGACTCCTCCACGAGATCGGAGACCGACACCATGTCGTGGCCGCAGCCCGGGCACCGTCGGCCGACGGCAGCGAGGCTCCCGCAGGGCACGCACCGCCAGCCCGGCGCGGCGTAGCCCTTGGACACGACGAGCGTATCCACCCGGTGCTCCCCCAGGGCCTTCACCACGGGGCCGAGCCCGGCGACGCCGCGCCGCCGTGCCGCGACGGCGGCTCGCAGCCGCTCGACGAGCCGGGCATCGCGCCGCCGTTCGGCGTCGGCCTCGACCGCCTCGGCCGCGGCCAGCACCTCGGCGCGGTCGGCGGTCACGGGCACGCAGATGCGGCCGCGCAGCCGCGCCCGCAGGTAGGGATGCAGGTCGGCCTCGAGCTGGGACCGAACGTGCGGATCCGTGGCGCTGATGACCAGGTGCTCGAAGGGATGTTGCGTCAAGACGTCGAACGCCACCCGGGCGGCGTGCCGCAGGTGCTGCTGCGTGTGCGACTCCACCACCTTGCCGGCGGCGGCGCCGCCGCGGTCACGCTCGCCGCGCACGTCGACGTCGCGGGGCACGGCCTCGAACAGCTCCGACCGCTCCACGAGCTCGCCCAGCTCGAACACGAACATGCGGGCCCGCTGACGGTCGACGAGCAGCACCCCGACGGGCTCGTGCTCGCGCACCAGCGTCTCGAGCTGACCCACGGCGGGCAGGTGGTTGATGACGATGCGGCTGTCCACCGGCAGCGGCAGCTCGATGACCTCCCAGAACCGGTCGGCCGAGCAGGCAAAGATCGCCAGCCCCCGGATCCGGGAGCGGTCGAGGCCCCTGTGCACATACTGCTCGATGCGACGCAGGTCGCGGCAGACCGAGAGGTCGCCGTCCGACCGGGCCCGGGCGTCCTTGAGCAGGACGTCCACCTCGTGCTCGAGGTCGCGCTGGCGGGCTACCCGGCGGCCGTCCACGTCGAGATAGCACGACGTGATCGGTGCTCGCTCCCCCTTGATCGATGCCAACTCCCGGATCGCGGCTTCCGTGAGAACCGGCACGGCTCCGATGGTAGGCGAGCGCCGCGGGGCGCGCCCAGGGGCCCTGCGCCGTCGCTAACTCTCGAGGTGGGAGCGCAGCCGGTCGAGCGCCGTGTGGACGATCCGGGCGGCGGCCCGTCGCTTGACGAAGCCAGGAAGGGGCACGCGGAGGTCGACCTCGAGGTGATAGGTGACCTCGGTGTCGTCGCCCTCGTCGAGCGAGCGGAGCTCGTAGGATCCGTCGAGCTTGCGGGTGATGTCCCCCTCGATGAGCTGCCAGGCGAGCACCCGGGGGGCCTGGCCGTAGTCGTAGCGCAGGACGTAGCTGGTGCTCCGTCCCATCGCCGCCGCCCGGAAGGCGACGTCGCGGGCACGGCCCTCCTCGTCGTGAGCGACCACGCTGACGGACTTCAGGTCGTGTGCCCACGACGGATAGTCGTCGAAGTCAGTGAGAACGTCCCAGACGCGCTGCTGCGACGCGCGGATGACCATCTGCTGCGTCGTCTCGTCGCTCATGGTCGGCACGTTACTTACCCGTGGAGGCTCTCTCCGCGAAGCGACCGTGCCGCGCCCCCCACAGGCCCATGAGGCCGAGGCCGAACATGGGCGCCAGCACCGAGAAGGCCAGCGCCGTGAACGGGCGGACCGACGCCACGGCCACGGCGATCACGACCTGGACAGCCACGGCGCCGCGGAGCAGCCGCGTCACCCTCGGCGGGGCGACGTCCTCGCTCAGGAAGAACACGCCGGCGAGCGTCACCGCCTCGTAGCGGCTCCGTCCCAGCGCCAGGGCGTAGGCCCACAGGAACGCCCCGGTGCCGACCACGAACATCACCAGGTCGACCGGCACGGACACGGGCATGAACGTGTCGGGCATCGCCGCCGCCAGGAGCGACACCACGGCGAAGACGGCCGTGGCCCACAGATCCACCCGGCCGATCGTGTCGCCCCTCTCGCCACTCGTCGCCAGGCGTCGGCTCACCACCGTGCCAACACCCCGTCCAGCCGCCGGGCCAGTCCGTCGTACCCGAACTTGGCCACCGCCCGGTCACGGGCGGCGGCGCCCATCGCCCTCCGGCGGGGCGCGTCATCGAGC
>DASQUY010000325.1:0-6517 GCA_035641055.1 Acidimicrobiales bacterium
AGGCCCAATGCGGCGATGCGTCCTATCCATCTTCTTTCCGCCATGTCCACCTCCATCGGAGTGATGAGACGGACGCCGAGGCCGCCCCCGTGCGCGGAGGCAAGTCCGCCCGCCAACCGCTTTTTACACGTCGAACCTTAAGCAAAGCTGAAGGGGGCCGAGCGGGCGGGTGTGGGAACCCGCGGCGAGCGCCTGATGCCGATCTGGAGCCCGGCGCGACCCGGCCGTCGGCAGATCTCCACCCGGACTCCACGTCGCCTCCAAGTAACCGGTGGCGCCCATCCGTACCGTCTCTCTCAGCCAAGGAGAACAGGCACAAGGAGCAAGACATGACATCGTCCCCGGTCACCCCCACCGAGATCCCCGCCTCCCGAACCCGGCGGCAACGGCGCTCTGGCCCCGCATACCTGCGCGGCCTGCCGGCTTGGGTCTGGCAGGACGCGCTGAACCAGCGCGTCCCCCACACCGCTGCGGAGCTCTGAGATGCTGACCGTGAGTTGCGGGTGAGGCCTGCGATGCACACCCTGCGCATCGGCGACCGCGCCCGCCGCTCACGCACGATCACCGCCCGGGACATCGAGCTGTTCACGGAGCTGACCGGTGACCGCAACCCGCTGCACTACGACGAGGACCTGGCGGGCCGGTCACGCTTCGGCGGGGTCATCGTCCAGGGGGGCGTGACGTCGGGGCTGCTCAACGCCGTCGTGGCCGAGGATCTGCCCGGCCCGGGCACGGTGTTCCTGCAGGTCGACTGGCGCTTCCTCGCCCCGGTGCGGCCCGGCGACCGGATCACGGCCGAGGTGGAGGTGATCGGGCTGCGCGACGAAAAGCCCATCGCCACGCTCCGTACCGCGATCACTGACCAGGACGGACGGGTGGTCCTCGACGGCCAAGCCGTGACCTGGCAGGAGCCCCTAGGAGACGGACCCTAGCCGGCGCCTGGCCCCGAGCTCTGGGCCAGGCGCCATGCCAAGCACCGTGGACGAACAAGAACCGCCGAGGCTTCACCGCGCGGCCGAGCAGGCGGCGCTGATCGCCCCGATGTGGTGCGTGTTGGTACCGCAGCAGCCGCCGAGGACGGTCAGGTGCGGGTGGGTCCTGCGCAGCCGCAGGTAGTGCTCCGCTAGCTCGTCCGGGTCGCCGGGGTCGAGCTCGTCGGCCTCGTCCAGCTCGGCGTGGCTCGCCTTCGAGGCGTTGGCCCGGATGCCGCGGATCCGCCCAACCCAGGGCTCGCCGGCGGCGAGGACCGTCGCGAAGTGGGTGGGATGGGCGCAGTTGATCATGTAGTACGCGGGGTAGCCGCCCGTGGCGGCGTCGACCGCGGAGACGGCGTCGCCGAGGCTCTGACCGGTCGGCAGCCTCCCGTCGGTCTCGACCGTGAACGAGATCGCCGCCGGCATCCCGGCATCCTGGGCGGCCCGGGCGATGCCTGTGGCCTCTTCGATGTTGGTCATGGTGATGGCGCCCACCATGTCCGCCTCCGTGTCGCGGAAGGCAGCGACCTGGAAGGAGTGGTAGCTCTGGGCCTCCTCAGCGGTCATGAGCTGACCCGGGTCGTAGCCGTCGCCCCTGGGCCCGACGCAGCCGCTGATCACCACCGGGACGTCGCCGCCCTCGGCGTTCCGCGCCTCGGCGACCAACTCGACGGCCGACCGGTTGAGGACCGCGAGTCGGTCGATCGGGTAGCCGAGGCGGGCACCCCAGTCCGGGCTGGCCCGCCAGGTCGGTGTCTCGAGGACGATCCCCACCCGGTCCCTGTGGGCGATGGCGATGTAGGACCGGAAGTAGCGCTCCAGGGCGGCGCGGCCGTCGTCGCTGCTGAGGAGGTGGAACGCGGCGAAGTCGGGAAGCTCCAGCGCGTCGTCGTAGATCAGGCTGGTCTCGATGCCGCCGTCGGCGAGGAACACCGCGTCGGCGAGCTGGGGCAGGCGGTCACGGTAGCTGGGCATCGTTACTCCTGATGTCGTGGGTCTAGCTACCCGAGGCCTCGGGGAGCGCGGCGTCGGGTTGCACCTGCCCGAGCGCCAGGAGGGCCCGCTCCTCCAGCAGAGGTGCCCTCTGCTCGCGGGCGATCTCGCGCGCCCGGGTGAGCTCGGCGACGACTTTGCCGCCATCCGCCCGGCTCCCCGACAGCAGCACCCCGCGCAAGCGGTGCAGCTCGGCGGCGTGGCAGTAGTCGCGTCCGCCGGTCTCGGCGATGGCGTCGTCGATTGCGGCGAGGCCATCGTCGACCTCGCCCGCCCGCAGGTGGGCGTCGGCGAGCAGGCCGAGGAGGTACGGCAGGTCCATGCGGGTGCCGGTGGCTCGATACGCCTCGATCCCGTCGCGCAGCTCCTCCACGCCGACCGCCGTGCGCCCCTGGGCGGTCCGGGCCCAGCCCCGCAGGATCTGGGCGATGGCGACCCGCAGCGCGAACCCCTGGCTGCGCGCCAACTCGAGCGCGGTGGCGGCGTGGTCCTCGACCACGGCGGCGTCGCCACGCAGCTGGTGCAGGATCGCCGCCTGTTCGAGGGCGTTGGCGAGGCTGAAGGTGTGGTCGGCGTCACGGGCGAGGTCGAGCGCCCGGGCCATCAGGTCGCTCGACCTCGCCGGGTCCCCGAGGTACCAGGACGACAGGGCCGCCCACGTGAAGCAGCCCACGCCCGGGTTGTCCCCGTAGCGGGCTAGGAAGTCCTTGTGGAGGGCGGGGTCGTAGAGCTCGCGGCCGGCCTCGGCGTGGACCATCGATCGCTCGAACCGGCCCTGGTGGAACAGCGAGCAGGCGAGGAGCTCGTGCGATCCGACCCGGTGCAGGGCGTCGCCGTCACCGGCGTCGAGCTCGAGCACCTCCTCCAGGACCGCCGCCGCCCGCCGGTACTCGCCGCGGCTCTCGTACAGGGTGCCGAGGCCGCACAGGATGGGAGGGAGCGCGCGGTGGGGGTCGGCGGAGCGGAGGGCAAGCTCGTGAGCACGCCGGTAGGCGGACTCCACCTCCGGCGACGCCCAGCCGCGCGTGGCGATCAGCAACGGGCCGAGCATCGATTGGAGCGCCAGCTCCTGCCCGTCCCGGTCGGCGCCGTCCGGCAACGATGCGACGAGGTCGAGGCCGATCCGGACGTGCTCCAGCGCCTCGACGTGGGCGTTGCGTCCGGTCGCCTGCTCGGCCGCCAGCCCGAGGTACGTGACCGCTCGGGGCACGTCCCGACCGCGGACGAAGTGCATCGCCAGCTCGCCGGCGGCGCCGGGGGCAGGCTCGCCGTAGGCCTCCTCCAACCGCCGGCCGATCTGCCGATGGAGGCGGGCGCGGCGTTGCGGCGGCACGCGTTGGTACACGACCTCCCGGTGCAGGTCGTGGGTGAACTCGAAGAGGGCCCCGACCGTGCCGTCGGACCAGGTGTGCTCGCCGGCGGCGGCGATCAACAGTGACCGTCCGGCGAGGCGAGAGCAGCGAGCCTCGCTCTCCTCGGGGTCGACGTCCAGGGCGGCGGCGACCGTCGCGGCGGAGAACTGCCGGCCCGCGACCGCGGCGGCCTCGAGCAGCTCCTGGTCAGCGGGAGCGGCGCGGTCGAGGCGCCGCTTGATGAGCTGGCGCAGCGACCCCGGCACCGTGGCGGCGAGCTCGCCGACCTCGACGGTCGGCGAGCAGGCCCCGTCGTCGACGGCGATCAGGCCCTCGTCCAGCCACTCGTCGAGGAGGCTGCGCATGTGCAGCGGGTTCCCGGCACCCCGCCCGTGCACCACCCGGACCAGCTCGACCGGTGGGTCGCCGCCGGCGTGACCGGCGACCAGTTGCTCCGCGGCCGGTGCGTCGAGGGGCGGCAGCTCGATGTCCTCCACGGCGCTGTGCAGACGCAGGTCATGCAGGACATCGACGAGGCCCGAGGCGCTGCCGGCCAGCTCTTCCGTCCGACACGTGACCACGGCGAGCAGTCGGGCCTCGGTGCGCCGCCGGCCGAGGGCCGCCAGGACGTCGGCGGTCGACGGGTCGCTCCAGTGCATGTCCTCGAGCACGAGCACCACCGGGTCGTCCGCCGCCCACGCCTCGAGCGCCTCCACGATCTCCCGCAGCATCCGGTCGCGCGTGCTCCCCACCACGCGGCGCCGCAGCGCGTCGAGCGCCTCGTCGGTCACGAGCCACGGCATCTGCACCAGCCACGTCGGGGCCCGATCGGACAGCAGCTGGACCAGCGTCGGGCCGTAGGACCGCGTCGCCGCCTCGGCGAGGGCCTCGAGGAGCGGAAGGTAGGGCTCGCCCGCCCCCCGGTACTCGATGCACTGGCCGCTCAGCACCCGGAAGCTCGAGCCGCGCCAGTCGGCCGCCATGGCGTCGACGAGCGCCGTCTTCCCGGCTCCGGGCTCGCCGCTGACGACCACCACGCGCCGGCGGCCGGCGATGACGTCGGTCATGCAGCGGCCCAGGAGCTCCCGCTGGGACTCGCGGCCCACGAGTGTTGCCCCGTCGTCCGCCGTCCCGGCCGTTGGTTCGCCCCGCCGGGACACGTCGGCCACGAACCGGTAGCCGCGCCCGTGCACCGTGCGGATCACCCGCTGGTGGCGCCCGTCGTCGCCCACCGCCCGGCGCACACCCTTGATCCGGGTCGTGAGCGTCGACTCGGTCACGAAGCGGGTCTTCCAGACCTCGTCAAGCAGCTCCTCCTTGGCGACGACCCGGTCACGGTGCTCGAGGAGGTAGACGAGCACGTCGAACACCTGCGGCTCGACGCCGATGACCTCACCGTCCCGGCGCAGCTCGTACGCGTCCGTGTCCAGCTCGCATCCCGCGAACACGTAGATCACGGTCTCTGCCGCCCGCCTCGGTTGTCCGCCACTTCGAACAAGTGTAGGACCGCTCGGCGGGGTGCGCACCTCCACGGGCTCTCCACATGCGCTCCACGCGTGTGTGGCCCACCTCGTCGTACGGTGCCGGTGACCCGACCAACGAGGAGATGAGCAGCATGACGATGTTCCGCGATGCGAGCTGGATGGCCGTCCTCGCGCTCGTGAGCGTCGGGTTGTGGACCCTCCGGGTGGCGCTCACGGCCGGCGGGCGCCGGCTCCCCGGCGCCGCGGTCGCCGCCGTGGAGGCGTCGGTGTTTGCCCTGGTCTTCGGGAGCCTGGTGTCCAGCCTCGACCGACCCGCCCGGGTCGCCGGGTACGCCTTGGGTGTCGCGTTGGGAACGCTGCTCGGCATCTCCGCCGACAAGCGTTTGTCCCGGGGACGGTCCGAGGTGCGCGTCGTGGTGGACGCCGCCGACGCGGCGCTCCTCGACGGGCTGCGCAGGCGCGGCTGGCCCGCCGCCGCGGTGCACGCCGACGGCGTGGCAGGTCGGGTCTGCGTGGTCTTCGTGGCGGTCGATGACCGGTGCCTCGACTCGCTGCTCGCCGACGTCGGCCGGCTGGCGCCCACCGCGGCGTGGACGGTGTTGCGACTCCACGGCGCCCAGGCTCCCTCGGTCGAGGACTGGATCGCCGGCGCTGGCGCTGTCCCGGCCTGCGCCGCCCGGCGGGGCTGACCCGAAAGGTTCGTGCTTCACGCCGACAGCAGCGTCGCGGCGATCGCCTCCAGAAGCGGTCGGCGATCGACCCGGGCTCTGCTGACGGTTCCGGTGATGATGGCGTCGAGCCCCGGAGCCCAGAAGGCGAAGGCCCCCCACACGCCGTGGTGGCCGACCAGCGGCCCGGCGGCAGTGCGGTAACGGCCCAGACCGAGGCCGTAGTCGTCGTAGTACCCCGCGGGCCCTGGGCGCCAACGGGTCATCGCCCGCCAAGCCTCGCGGCTGAGCAGCCTGCCCCCGGTCAGCGCCCGGAGGAACCTGGCCAAGTCCGCCGCCGTGCTGACCAGTCCGCCGCCCGCCCAGTCGACGGTGGGATCCATGTCGGTGATGTCTCTGCCGTCGAGATCGTGCGCCAGCATCCTCCGGCGACGGGGCACGTCCGCACTGCTCTCGAGCCAGGTCGCGTCCATGCCCGCGGGATCGAGCACCAGGGTGCGGTACGCCTCGTGCAGGGGTGCCCGTGTGAGGTGCTCGACGAGGAGGCCGGCGAGCACGAAGCCGGTGTCGGTGTACGCCCGGCCGGTGCCCGGCGGGAAGGACGGCGCCGCGTCGGCGGCCAGGTCGAGGAGGTCATGTGGGGTGAACCGGCGCCGGCCGCCGCCGTGCCGGATCGCCGCCCAAATCGCCGGATGCGAGAAGAAGTCGGGCAGTCCGCTCGTGTGGTCGAGCAGCTGTCGGATCGTGACGGTGCCGGGGCCGGCCCGGCCGTCGAGGGGGAGCCGGTCGACGACGTCCGCCGGCAGATGGGCGGCGGCGGGATCGTCGAGGCGGCAGCGGCCCTGGTCAGTCAGCGCCAGCACGGTGGTGGCGGTGATCATCTTCGTGACGCTGGCGATGCGGAACGCCGTGTCCGGATCCGGGCGGACCGCGTTGCGGTGATGGGTCGCCGCCGCCGTGCTCCAGCCCGCGGGCCACGTCGGGTCCTCGATGCGGAGCAGGCAGTGGCGCACGCCCGGGACCACTCGTCCCTCGGCCGTGGCGGT
>DASQUY010000326.1:0-5844 GCA_035641055.1 Acidimicrobiales bacterium
CTCCTTGTTCAGGGGTGTCGTCGGTTCGTTCCTCGCCACGCATCTCGGCGAGGACGGCGTCGAGTCGCTCGTAGCGCTCCTGCGCCCGTTGCCGGTAGCGCTCGATCCACTTCGTCATCAGGTCGAAGACCTCCGCCTCGAGGTGGCACGGCCGCCTCTGGGCGTCCCTGCTCCGGCTCACGAGGCCGGCATCGGTGAGCACCTTGATGTGCTTGGACACCGCCTGGAGGGAGACGTCGTAGGGCTCCGCGAGCTCTCCAACCGTGGCGTCGCCCACGGCGAGGCGGGCAACGATGTCGCGCCTCGTTGGATCGGCGAGAGCGGCGAAGATCCGGGACAGCTGGTCGTCGACCACGGACAGCTCCTTGTTCAACTTCTTCATTGAACAACCTACGCCTTGGCTGTGCCCGTTGTCAACCATGTGGTTGAGGAAGGAGCTCATGACGGGCGGCATGACCGCCGGTGGCTCAGAGGCCTCGGCGGCGTCGGTACTCGCGGCGAATGAAGGCGGGGGCGTGAGCCAGGAGCAGTGCCTGGCGCTCGGGACCCATGGCGAAGAAGCTGCCCTCGACCGTGCCGGTGCAGGCCTGGGCCCCGCAGTCGCACGGCCAGGGCGACCCGTCGAAGGCGTTGAGGCGGTAGTCGATCGTGATCTCGTCGCCGGATGCAATCGGGCGCCAGGCGAAGACGTCAACGCCGTGCCGCATGGCGTTCGGGTCGCAGGAGTGGTTCAGGTAGCAACCCGGCGGCGCGAGCACGGCGAAACGATCGAAACCGAGCTCACACAGGTGGATGCGCTCCCACTCGCTCGCCTGATCGAGCTCGTCGCCGTGCAGGACTCGCGTGTGCCGGCGACGGAAGATGAAGTCGCCTTCGGCGAACGCTCGGCGGGCGAAGACACCCCGGCCCTTGGGCTCTGCGTCACGTACCTCGACATCGTGGATCACGCAGCCCAACGTAGGGCGGGCAACGACAGGGACATCGAGGTGAATCAGAACACCCACCCGATCACCCACTCGATGATGTCGAAGAACCGCCACCCCAGGTACACGATCGTCGCGAGCAGCAGGAGCTTGAAGTGCCAGGGGGCCTTCTCCCGCGCCGCGACCTGCTGTCCGGGCTCGGCAACCTGGCGGCCGCACTCGGGGCAGCTGCCGTCCGCGTGCAGCGTGTTGGGGTTGAGGAAGCGGCTACAGGTCTCGCACCAGGGCATCGTGCATCGGGCCGCTACCCCGGGGAGAGGCGATGCCGGGGACCAGCGGCGGCGATTCGCGACGGTACGGCGTGCCCCACCGCCTCGGCCACCCGGGCCGACACGGCGAGCAGCGCCTCGAGGTCGATGCCCGTGGTGACGCCGAGGTCGTCGCAGAGGTGGACTAGGTCCTCGGTTGCCAGGTTGCCTCCGGCGCCGGCGGCGAACGGCGACCCACCGAGGCCGCCGACGGCGGTGTCGAAGCGGGTGACGCCCGCCTGCAGGGCGGCGTAGGCGTTCACCAGTGCCGTGCCCCGCGTGTCATGCAGGTGCAGCCCCATGTCGGTGCCCGTCTCGGCCAGCAGATCCGCGATGCGTCGAGGGGTCGCCACGCCGGTCGTGTCGGCGTAGGTCAGGCTGGTGGACCCCGCCTCGCGGGCCCGGGACCCCAGCGCGGCCACCTCGCGGGGGTCGAGGTCTCCTTCGTACGGCGACCCGAACGCACACGAGACCACCGTGTCGACCGGCAGGTCGTCGCCGGCGACGTCGCGGACGGCCGCCAGCTGGGTCAGCGACTCGTCGACCGACATGCGCACGTTGCGTTGGCTGTAGGCCTCCGAGGCGGAGATGGTGACCGTCAACGCCCGGACGCCGGCGGCGAGCGCCAGCTCGGCGCCCCTGCGGTTGGGGACGAGCGCCACGAGGGTGGCCCGCTCCCCCAGGCCGGCCTCCCCCACCGCCGCCACGACCTCGCCGGAGCCGGCCATGGCGGGCACCGCCTTCGGCGACACGAACGCGCCCACCTCGATGGTCGCCACCCCGGTGTCCACCAGCTGCCGCACCAGCTCGACCCGGGCGGTGACGGGGACAGGCGCCTCCGGCTGCAGCCCGTCGCGGGGACCCACCTCGCGGATGGCAATCTTCCTTGGTACGTCGTGCGAGCTCACACCGGGGGCACCCCGTGGCGGCGGTCGGAGAAGCGCCGGTCCTTGGCGGCGGCCATCTCCAGCCGGCGGACGCACTCGCCCCGCAGATCGGCGAAGTCGACCACCGCGTCGACGACCAGCTCCGAGGCGAGCCGGTAGAGGTCGACGTCGATCTCGTAGAGCGTGCGCTGCTCCTCGATGAAGGCGGCCCGCTCGGCCTCGTCGTCGATGGCGGCGATCCTGTTGGCGAACACGGCGTTGACCGCGGCCTCCGGCCCCATCACCGCGATCTTGGCGGTCGGCAGCGCCAGGGTCGCGTCGGGCTCGAACGCGGGCCCGGACATGGCGTAGAGGCCGGCCCCGTAGGCCTTGCGGACGATGACCGACAGCTTGGGCACGGTGGCCTCGCTCACGGCGGAGACCATTTTGGCGCCGTGGCGGATGATGCCCTCGCGCTCGACCTCGGTGCCGACCATGAACCCCGGTACGTCGGCCAGGAACAGCAGCGGGATGTTGAAGGCGTCGCACAGCCACACGAACCGGGCGGCCTTGTCGGCGGAGTCGACGAACAGCACCCCGCCCTTCTGCGCCGGGTTGCTGGCCACGACCCCGACCGGACGGCCGTCGAGCAGGGCCAGACCGGTGATGACCTCGGGCGCGTACAGCGGCATGCGCTCGAAGAACGACTCGGCGTCGACCAGCCCTTCGATCAGGTCGTGCATGTCGTACGCCAGGTGCTCCTCGACGGGCACGACATCCCGCGTCAGGCGCCGGGCGGGGTCGCGGGGCTCGTACGTCGGCGGCGCCTGGCGCCAGCTCTGGGGGAAGTAGCTGAACCAGGCCCGCGCCTGGTCGAGGGCGTCCTCGTCGTCGGCGGCCAGGTTGTCGCCGCAGCCGGACACCGTGGCGTGCATGCGGGCCCCGCCCATCTCCTCCAGCGACGTGACCTCGCCGATCACCATCTCGGCCATGCGCGGGGAGCCGAGGTACATCGAGGCGTTGCCCTCGACCATGAACACGACGTCGCAGAAGCTGGGGATATAGGCGCCGCCGGCCGCCGACGGCCCGAACAGGCAGCAGACCTGGGGCACCCGGCCCGACAGGCGCACCTGGTTGTAGAAGATCCGCCCGGCGCCGCGCCGGCCGGGGAACAGCTCCACCTGGTCGGTGATCCGTGCGCCCGCCGAGTCGACCAGCCAGAAGACCGGCAGCTCGTGGCGCAGGGCGTGCTCGGTGAGGCGCACGATCTTCTCGACCGTCCGGGCGCCCCACGACCCGGCCTTGACGGTGGGGTCGTTGGCCATGACGCACACCGGCCGACCCTCGACCCGGCCCACGCCCGTGACCACGCCGTCGGCCGGCAGGTCGTCCGCCCGGGTGTTGGCGAGCAGACCGTCCTCGACGAACGAGTCCTTGTCGAGCAGCAGCGCCAGGCGGTCGCGCACGAACAGCTTCCCCTGCGCCGCCAGCTTCTCCCCCGCCCGGGCGAGGTTGCCCGCCAGCGCCCGCTCGGTCCGGCGGACCAGCTCGTCACGCGGGTCGGGACGCTCGCTCACGTCCCCCACCGTGTCACATCCGCCGGATCGCCAGCACCGCCACGTCGTCGACCACGGCCTCGGATGCGAAGTCCCGCGCCGCCTCGAGCAGGTTCTTGCACAGCACCCCCGCGGCCGCACCGGGGTCGCGGCGCAGCGAGTTGGCGATGCGCTCCTCGCCGAAGATCTGCTCGCCGTTGCGCACCTCGGCCAAGCCGTCGGTGTAGAGCAGCAGCAGGTCGCCGGAGTCGAGGGGGATCTCGCGGCTGTGGTAGCGCCCCTGGGGGTCGAGCATGAGCAGCGGTCCGGTCGAGCGCAGCGGCCGGACCTCGCGGTCGTGCCACAGCCAGGCGGCAGGGTGGCCGGCCGAGGCGAAGCGCAGGGTGCAGGCGTCGATGTCGAAGACCACGACCACCAGGGAGATGAGCTCCTCGGAGCGCTCGGGGGCGAGCATCTGGGCGTTCAGCTCCTCCAGCGCCTGGGCGGGGTCGCGGTACTGCCGTAGGAACACCCGCAGCAGGTACTTCGCCTGGAACGCGGTGATCGAGGCATCGATGCCACGGCCGGTGACGTCGCCGATGACGGCGGCGATGCGCGACCCCGTCACCCGGAACACGTCGTAGAAGTCGCCGGCCATCATCCCGCTGCCAGGCTGGTAGACGCGGCCGAGCTCGAAGCCGGGGAACTCGGGCAGCTCCTCGGGCGCCAGCCGGTCCGACCAGCGCTTGGGTGCCAGCTCCTCCTGGTTGAGCACTTCCTCGGCCTTGCGTTCGATGGTGGAGCGGTCCTCGGCCAGGCGGGCATGGCGGGCGAAGTCCCGACCGAACGCCACCGACAGCGCCACGGGGAACAGGATCAGCGCGAACAGCAGGCTGGGGATGCGCTGGCCGGCCAGCGCCACCCCGGCGGCGGCGATCGCCAGCGCCAGGTAGAGGCACGTCGTGTGGAGGTCCTTGCGGAACGCCGACCGGGCCAGCAGGGTGACGTCGTCCTCCGCCCCCCGCTCGGCCTCGACCCGCCGCCACACGAGGTGAAGGCGATGCGTCGACCGGGCCCACACGATGGCCGCCACTGCAGATGAGACCGCCACGAGGGCGAGGACGGGTTGCATCTCGGCCGTGATCCTATTCCTCGATCGCGCTCAGCGCCGCCGCACTCGGAGCTTCACCGGGGTGGTCCCGAGATCGAACGCCTCGCGCAGCCGGCGCTCCACGTAGCGCAGGTAGGTGCGGGGCAGCCCCCGGTTGACGAACAGGGTGAAGGTGGGCGGGTCGGCGGCGCCCTGGGTGGCGTAGAGGATCCGGGCCCCGGCGGGCGCGCCGTGGGCCTGCTGGGCCTCCTGGATCACCGCGTTGACCCGGGCGGTCGGGATGCGCCGGTGGTAGGCCTCGACGCTGTGGACGAGGACCGGGAGCAGCTTGTGCACGCCGCGGCCCGTCAGGGCGCTGATCGGCAGCACCGGGGCGTCGCCGAGGAAGCGGAGCCGGTCACCCACCTGGCGGCGCACCTCGGCCCGCCCGTCGGCGTCGAGCCGGTCCCACTTGTTGAGGAGGACCACGATCGGGCAGCCGGAGGCGTCGACCCGCTCGGCGAGGCGCTGGTCCTGGCCCGTGACGCCGTCCGTGGCGTCGACAACCAGCAGGGCCACGTCGGCCTCGTCCACGGCCTGCAGTGCCCGGACCAGCGAGTAGTACTCGGTAGCCTCGTCGATCCGGGCGCGGCGGCGCATGCCGGCGGTGTCGATGAGGCGCAGCGGGCCCAGGCCGCTCTCGCCCGTCTCGATGACCGTGTCGATGGCGTCCCGGGTGGTGCCGGGCACGTCGTGGACGACGGCCCGCTCGTCGCCCGTCAGCCGGTTGAACAGCGTCGATTTGCCGACGTTGGGCCGCCCGACGATGGCGACGGCGAGCGTATCCCCGGAACTTGCGGTGTCTAGGGACGCCATGGCGTCCTCATTCACCGCAAGCTCGCGTGTGGGGGACGGAAGTTGCTCGACCACACGGTCGAGGACGTCGCCGGTGCCGCGGCCGTGGAGCGCGCTGATCGGGTAGGGCTCGCCCAACCCCATGCCGAGCAGCTCCCACACCAGCGCGTCACGGCTGGCGTCGTCGACCTTGTTGGCCACCAGCAGCACGGGCTTGCCCGACCGACGGAGCAGTTCGGCCACCCCGCTGTCCTCCTCGGTGACACC